>JAJFVK010000025.1 GCA_021371795.1 Planctomycetaceae bacterium
GAATAGCCTTGTTCTGTGACGAGTTTTGCCGCCTGTAACTTGAAATCTTTACTGTAATGTTTGTACTGTGCCATGTTGGACACTCCTTTCTGGGGGTATTATACCCTCCGTCCGAGTGTCCGTCATTCGTTTAGCACCTCACAGGTTTCCACTTGCGCAAAATTTCAAACACACTATATGTTGTGTGCGCAAGTTTTTATGCGGCCAAACGTGCGCAAATTTTTCGCAAAAATGCGCAAGTTGTCCCGCTTTGCGGGATCTTCGCTACGCTTCGACAAGTTTTACAAATAAAAAAAATTATTAAATCACCGTAAAACACACTGAAATGAAATAAATTAATATAAAACAACAGTAAAATCGTAAGAAATAACATAAATGGAAAATCGGTGTTTTGAAAACGTGCGTTTTTTTGGGTCTGTTCATTTAACTGTGTAAACGGTCTTAACGCCTTCAATTTACGCTTGCCATTTCGGACACTCCTGTAAATTCGGGCACTATATAACCTCTCGCCCAGTGTCCGTCGTCTGTCAGCACCTCACATGCGAATACAATAAATTAAAATGCACTAAAAAAGCACAGCGGTTTTTTCTTGCCGCTGTGCCTTGTTTGTGCTCAACATATTAATAAAACTTAATGTGTTGTTTCCCAATAGCTGCTTTGTACATCATTGATGAATTCATTTTTCTCTGTAGAGCCGAGATTATCAAAGTCAAAAGCACTACCTATACCCCCTTCGTTATACCATACAAAAGCTTTTAACCCGGGAATTTGCATACCGCTTGCGCCAGTTGAAAACCAATTAGTCATCCAAGCAGTGCGGGCTGCGGTGGTACTCCATGCACTTTCAATACCGCCTTCCGATATTATAAGCGGTTTATAGCCATAGGTACCGGTATAATTAAAGCTGCCCGTGCCTGCGCCACCTTGCCAGATATTAGTCGGAGAAGGATAGTCACCTCCGGGATAGCAACTTATACCTACCCAATCAACATAACAATCGCCCGGATAATACTTGTCCGGCGTATTCCAGCTATCGGCCGGGTAGCTTACCCCGTTGGGAGACCACTGCCAAATAAGGGAAGTGGCTCCAACCTTTTGAGCAATATTATACATACGCCACCAGGCACGCATGAAATTCAGCGGGTCACCGCCCCAGTTATTATTAGCATCCTCATCATCTGGGAAAGTCCAATTTCCATTGAACTCATTCATTGGACGCAGAAATATCGGATCGGTATTACCCGTACCGTTGCGTTTGCTGCCGGTAATCGCATCGGTAAACCAACCTTGAAGGTGCTGGTCATAACTTTCTGAGCTGCCTGTAGGCGTTATACCCCTGGCAATATCTTGCGCCGTACTGGTTTGCGGCAACCATCCGACTGTAAGATAACGATAGCCGGAATACGCACCACCACCATACTGAGCGGCACCAAGATTACTTGAATTCCAAAGAACACCAAGATTATCCTCGAACTCTGCCCCTGCAACACCAGGATTGAGCTGATGATACCACAGCAGCATAGCGAGAGTTTTTTGGGTCGAATTTTGATGGGCTACAGGATCATCGGCACCGACAGAACTTATCGAATAGGCACCGTTAAAACAGCCGCCTCCCGGAGGCAGACATTTCGCTTCATTTTCAACTTTACCAAAAATCTGAAGCTCATCCAGAAAATTCCAGACGGTATTAGTTAACATCTCATATTTCACATAGCGAGCGGTTACATAGCTGCCGGATGTTGCGAAATAGTATGCGCTATAATCATAAGTATCTGAAGGCGGAGACATCGAGGAGCCGTATTGAGTGTATGAAGTCCCGTTGGTGCTGTAATAAACCTTCACCCATTGCGGGAAATAAATTCCCGATTTTGTCTCGGAACAACTTCTGATGTTAAAGCTATTGACAGAGTAACTCTTGCAAAGATCAACTGTAATTGTAAGAGTTCCCGGATTGTACCAACCTACCCAGTTCGTACCCCAACTGCTTGTGCCGTTTGTGGTATCCGTCAGAAGTGAACCGCTTGAATATGTCAAGCAAGGATAAAGGTCTGGGTAAGAAGCGTTTGGCGAAATATTGTATGTGTAGAATCTACCCCAACTTACTGGCTGATTAGTTGTTGCAGCGTTTTGGAATGTAAATTCGCTTAGCATCAGCCACTTACTTGTACTATAATCCTTGCAATGTATCTTAAATTCGACATAACGATATTTGCCTATGACTCTGAAAGCAGTCGTGTTCACTTGACAGTCGCCACCGGTAAAACCGGTTTGTGAAATCCAGTTTGTCCAGGTCGAATTATCCGTACTTAGACGATATTCTATCTTTTCCGGGTTATACACACCGGCAGTCGGATAACTCAAATACGATACATCTATCTGAAAAAGATTTTGCAATGATCCCAGGTCAAATTTAAGATAGGCATAAGCCGGTTTTTGTGGTGAATACTGATCCGGCGCCCATTGTACCCAGTCAGTATTGGACATATCTGTTGTCGCGATAGTGCCATTAGCCAGATCATCGCCGGTATTATCCGGTCTGCCTGAATAAGCCGGAGTGGTTGAATCGATCGTGTATGTTACGCTTGAGTGACTTATCGTTTCGGCATTAACTGTGCTGCAAATAACCAGCGCAACAATAATTAATAATAAACATTTTCTCATCATTATCCTGTCCTTTCTTTTTTAACAAACTCCTGATTTTAAAACACGTGATGGTTGGTTCTACCGCAATTGCCTTTTTGCGAAATATTTAACAGTCACCTCCTTTCTTCTGCAAAAGTCGAACCATACCTTGAAAATAAAGCGGCTTTTGCCTGATGCCGCCAGTGACAAAGAATCCGTTCGTCCGCCAAAATAAATTTTAAAGTATTCAAGGTGCCAGACAGGATGCGATTTTTACGTTACCTTTAATCGCTCTATAAAAACACAGTTTCCCTACTATTGTAAATTACAATGAGTATTATAATCTTTGAAGTCTAACCGTATCGAAAGATGCCCAACTATGGATTTATAAATTGCGTTCATTTTATCAAGGAGTTAAATGTCCCAGATACGGGATAATACCAATTGATATTATTACTCACGCGTTGTGATATTTGTAAATTCTTTGCAGGCTTCGCTTTACCCGCGGAGAATCGCACGAGTAATTTTTAGAATCCGTATAAGATGTGATTTTTACGTCGGCATTGCAAAAACAAAAACATAAGTTGCTATATAATCGCAAATGCAGACACGCTTCGCCGGGCTATGTAAGCCCGACTGCATATGAAGAACTATATGAAATCAAACATGAGCAGGCGGCATAATTGGCAAACCCAGTGTCCGCCATCGGTTCAGCATTTCACTGAACCAATCAGCGGCTCCAGCTATCGTTAAGCCGGAGCCGCAAAGTGGAATCTAAATTATTTTTTTCTTCTGATCAAACCTAACAAGCCAACAGCTAAAAGCGACATTGTAGCAGGTTCTGGAACTTCGTTAAAAGTGAATTCACCGAGATGCATCCACTGACCTGGAGATATAGGATTAACAAAGACTTTTACAAACCGAGCTGTACTGGCAGAAAACGAGAGTTCCTCTGCAATTGCTGCATAAGGCGTAACTCCCACTTCCCAAGTCTGAGTTGTCAAAGCGAGATTGATAGGAGCAGTGTAATCTACTCCGTTAGCGCTAAATTCTACATCCAGTGAACCTGGTTGAGGAAGACCATAAGTTGGGGCGAAAAAATATCCTATTGTAATAGAACCGAGATCGTAAACTCCACCCAAGTCAAAAAGCAGCTCGGCACCGCCACTAATGCATTCGACCCAGTCTTCACTCTCGTGGTCTACACCATCAATTATTCCATTTAAATACCCGTTTGCAAGATCATCGCCACTATCATCAGGCCTTCCTTCGTAATAACCATAAGCTACTGGATCGGTCCAGGAATACGAGACTTGAGCAGCATCGATGGCTGCCGCATTTACCCTGGCTCCCATGACAAGAGCGATAACAAGAACTGCAACAAAAACACACAACTTCTTCATAAACTACCTCCAATTCAAAAAAATCAATATCTCCAGTTATACTAAACAATAACATCAAACTCGTATGCACTCTACTTGTTGTATTGTAGTGATTCAGTACCCCTCAATACAACACCAATACGATACTATTTACCACCATTTTAGGCAAACTTGTCTTATGCATGACACTGATGGCATTTATAGGTCCTTTTGCAACCCCCAAAAAGTTCGTGAACCTTCCCCCATCTTTATCAAGCACAGTTGTTTTATGGTTCCATTTCACATAAAATGAAAGAGTTCTCTTGCATCAATCTCTGTTTTATGTAAAATTATTTTAAATATAAAAGGTGTTTGATTATGATTGCTAATCCAAAATATCCGACAGTAGCTGTGATGTTTGACATTTCCAGCGCATACGGCAGGGGAATTTTGCGCGGGATAGCAAAATACGCCAGATCATATGGACCTTGGGTATTTATCCGGGTTCTACCCACATACCTGACTTTAAAACAGGGGCATCCAAACCAAAGGCTGCTAATCCATGATATTGATGGTATTATGGGACCTTTCGCAAGCCCCAAAGAAGCTCGTGAACTGATACCACCTGGTATTCCTGCAGTCCTTTCATTTTATAACAAAATGGGCAAATCTCACTATTCGACTATTGTTGGAGATTACAAAAACCTGGGCGTAACAGCAGCAGAATATTTTTTGAGCCGTGGATTTCGCAGATTTGCCTATTGCGGCTTTGAAGATAAATTCTGGTCGCGTCTTACCGGTGATAGTTTCATCTCAGAGATATCAAAAAAAGGTTTTGAGTTTTACAGGTATAAATGTCCGAAGAGCAAAAAAACGTTATGGTCTGATGAGCGTCAGGAAATAGCAAAATGGCTCAGCAACTTGCCAAAACCTATTGCTGTAATGGCCTGTAATGATGACCGTGCTCAGCATATTCTTGAAGCTTGTAAAGTGGCAAGATTACATGTTCCTGAAGAAGTTGCAGTACTTGGATCAGATAATGATGACCTTATTTGCGACTTGTCGACGCCTTCTCTTTCAAGTATACCATATAATTATGAAAAGGCCGGCTTTGAGATAGCAAAGCTTCTTGACGAACTCATGAAAAATAAAAATGGAGGCAAACAAAAGAACCTTATTATAAGTCCCATGGCTGTAGTAACAAGGCAATCAACAGACATTATGGCAATCGAAGATAAAGAGATTGCTATGGCCATGAGATATATACGGCAACACGCTAAAGAAAAAATCCAGATTGATGACGTAGTTGAAACTATATCTATTTCAAGGCGGGAACTTTACAATCGCTTTCAGCGAATACTTAATCGTAGTGTTCATGAAGAAATTATAAGAGTTCGTGTGGCAGAAATAGCAAATATGCTGGTAGAAACAAATTTGACAATTTCGCAAATAGCGGTAGTTCTTGGGGAAAATTCCGATAAACATATAGCAAGGATATTTCGTTCATATATGGGAATGTCTCCAATTGAGTATCGTAAAAAAATGCAAACGCCAACCATTTGAATGTGGGCTTTAATCAAAGACTCATGCAGCTATGCCATGCGTGCATTTCAAATAGCAGCATAGTGTCTCATTATTTTTCCACAGTCAGAATCGGTGAGGCTTTTGTCATTCTGTCGATGTGCCAACCGAATGAATACTTAAACGAAATCGCAAAAACAACAGCAATAACGCCGCAGAGAATGCCGATATTCCATTTGCCCACAAACAAAAATGAAAGACAAATAACCGAAAGTATCAGCCAGGTCGCACCTAAAAATGTAACAAAAAATCCGGCAGGTATTAACATTTTCGGAGTATCTATTTTACTGCCCTGCTCAACTTCAATCGCACGACGAACCGGCCCCCATAAGCCCAGAGGATGAGCCTTACGATAAAAACTTTTCAACAGTTCCATATCCTCCGGCTTTGTAATAAGTGCTACGAACATCCAGGTACAGGTAGTAATGACCATAGAGATAACAGCCTGATACATCTGCATCTGCTGCGCAATTGATTCAGACTGCATTGATTTCTGCTGCCACCAATTAATTTTATGAAGGACAAACTCCAGAGTAAAATATACAACAGGTCCGGCTACATTTGCGGTAACCCAGGATTTGAAATTTATACGCCACCACCACCATTGTGCCCAACCGATAAGAGCTGTTGAGCCAAAAAGACCTACGAGTACAACAGCGATACCTATCAAACTGTTGGAAAAAAATACTACAAGCAATGAAATCGCTATAATCACCAGCATAAAAAATCTGCCAAGCCAGACAGCCTGTGATTCCTTAGGCTTACCCATTAAAGTACCATATACATCATTTACAAAAGTCTGTGAGCCGTAATTTAAGAAGCTTGACACTGATGACATAACAGAGGCAACAATAGCGGCCAAAGCAAGCCCCAAAACGCCTTTCGGCAGAAAATCTGCAAGAAGCATACCATAAGCCTGTTCGCGTAGAGCTGGAGCCGCACGATATAATTCAGGATGATTTATTATAGCACCCAATGCAGGCAATGTGAGCGAAAGTAGAATCATGAAAAGCGTAATCTCCGCCCAGACAGCCATCTTAGCGGCTTCTCTGTTATCACGGCAGGAAATTACACGCTGACCTTCGGTACCAACATTGCCCCCGATACCTAAAGTTGAAAGTAACATCCATGCGCCTACCACCATAGGAGTTAAAATAGCACTGCCCGTTTGAGGCAGCGGATTCATTATATTATCAGCCAATGCGCCATGAACTTTTGTAATTGCTGCGGCTAATCCTGAGGGACCGCCGAAATGAGACAAAATAATAATCAATAACGCAATGTTGGCCAAAAAAATAACAACGCCGAGGAATACGTCAACAACGAGTATTCCGGCAAATCCGGAAATCCAAACATACGCCAATATGATAGGGACTACTATTGAAATCGTAATTAATTTATTTTCAATTCCAAATATAGGTCCAACAATCATGTGAAGACCAAGCAATCCTGCTCCAATCCATGGAATCATGCCTATTAAAAGAGCATACAGAGATGAATAAACTCTAACAAATTTACCGCCGGTACCTTTGAATCTTAATGAAAAAAATTCAGGTCCGGTCGCTATTCCGATTTGTCTCCACTTAACCGCAAATAATGTCGCAATAATCAGCCAGCCAATAGTAAATCTTGACAAGTAGAACCAGCAGACCGATAGCCCCATCGCTGCGCCCATACCAACATAAAGAGGAGCAACATCGGCATTAACTGCTGCCAGCGATAATGAAATACCTGTTACCCACCCTTTCATGCCTCGGCCGGCAAGAAAATAATCTTCTGTGGTCTTGCGATTGCGATGAAGTAATCGGCTGGCAAAAATACCAATCGTAAACGTACACGCCAAATATATGACAACAACAACTAAATCAAAGGTTCGATTCATATTTAATATCCATTTACTTTGCAGCTAATTTTTCAAGTTCCTTTGAGCAAAGGAACAACGCTCGCGGAAGATGGAAACAGCCCTTCCATTTGCCTCCTTTAGACTGAAAGAGAACCTGCCCCTGTCTGCTAAGATAGCCGAACCATTCGCCGAATTCCTTGTCGGCGAAATGTTCCCATGAGTACTCGTGTACTTTTTCAAACCACTGCCAATATTCTTCTTTGCCGGTACTCGAATATGCCATAACAAGTGCAACCAGTGTTTCAAGATGAACCCACCAGAGTTTCTGGTCCCATTCGAGCTGCTGCGGCGGGTGGCCATCAATGTCGAGAAAGTAAAATATCCCGCCATATTTTTCGTCCCAGCCATACTTTAGAATGGTAAGCATTATATCGCAGCATTTGTTTATCAGAGCAGTATCATTTCTGCGTCTGCCTATATCCATCAAAAACCACATCGCTTCTATGCCGTGGCCGGGATTGATTAGTCTGCCTTCAAAACAATCTATTCTCTTGCCATCCGGAGCAACATTTTCCAAAAGCAGGCCAGCCTGTTTGTCATAGAATAGTTCCGTTACTTCCTTAACACACATATCTAATGCTGAATTAAGCTGCTGCGGAGTCAAAAGCCATTCCATCTCCAGCGACAAATTCGCCAATATCATCGGAACCGCCATCGAAATCATCGGCCTTGTGCCGGCAACAGCTTTTGTATATTGGCCTTTTGGATTTGATTTGCGATTAAAGATATGCTGATAAGTATTTAAGGCTATTGTTTTGGATTTTTTATCGCCGGTCGCCAAGGCATATTGGCTGAACGCCATCGCCGCAAAACAATCGCTGAAAATATTATATGGAGCAATGAGTGGCTTTCCTGTTCTATCAAGCGAGAAATACCAGTCGCCATTTTTATCCATTCCGTTTTTTGCGAGGAAATCAACTCCGAGTTTCGCTATGTCGAGCCATTGTTCGCTTTTCTGGAATCGGTTAAACAAAGCGGAAAACATCCAGACCTGTCGGCATTGCAGCCAGATAAATTTATCCGTATCATAAACATTTCCCTCCCTGTCCAGACAGGTAAAGTATCCGCCGTATTCCTTATCAAGCGAATTGTTAGTCCAAAAATCCAAAACATTGTTCAACAGGGCATTTTGATAAAATGCCGCAAGACCTGAAAAATTCTTCCTTGTCATCGTTTACTCCAAAGTATGCAATTAATCTTTAGGTATTATTCTGATAAGTACAACTCCGTGTGCAGGAACCTTTGCGGTAAATTCTTTCTGCATTGTTCCAATATTTTTCTGCCTCCAAAGGTCTCTTACTTTGCACTTTCCAGACAAGCCAATATCAGCCAAACTAAAACTTACATTTTTTTCTGCCGCGGCTAAATTGAACAGACCGACAGCCTTTGAGCCATCCTGCATATCCTTTACCCAAACCTGCTCATCGCCCTGCCACAATTGTCGTGCCTGTCTGCCAAGTAAATCCTGACTAACAGCAATAACCTCATCATTACTAAGAAGGCTAAATGTAAAATCATCAAGACTGTTCATATCGCCGCCAATTAAAAGAGGTGATGCTAAAAGACACCACAAACTGACATGGGTATATTGTTCATCCGGAGTAAGACGCGTCTGACGAAGACTTGGTCCCCAACCGACTTTCCCGACAACCATCATATCAGGGTCGTTCCAATGGCCTGGACCTGCATATTGCCAGAGATTGCCCTGCGAAAAACCAATATTAAGAATGCTTTGCCAGGTATCAAATATATCTCCTGTTGTACGCCAGCAATTTCCGCCGGCCTTTTCGCCCCAAAGCCACGGCTTGCCGTTGCCCCATTCACAAATACTGAATACAATATCTCGTTTTGCTTTAGGTATGATTTGGCCTAAATTAGAATAGGTCTGCTGTTGATCTTTGCCTTCACAATAACACCAGTCAATTTTTACATAGTCAAAACCCCATTCCGCATAAGTATCGATGTCAATCTGTTCATACCCCTGGCTGCCTTCATAACCTGCACATGTTTTGGGGCCGCAATCAGTATATAAACCTATTTTCAAACCGAGACTATGGACATAATCTGCAAGAGCCTTCATATCGGGAAATTTTTCGTTTGAGGTAATTTTGCCTGTATTGGGGTCTCGCTTGCCATGCCAACAATCATCAATATTTATATATTGCCAGCCATGATCCGCCAATCCGCTTTTTACCATTGCATCAGCAGCAACTTTTATTTTCTCCGCATCAACACTGCAACCCCAGCAATTCCAGCTATCCCAGCCCATAGGCGGAGTGAGACAAATCGTTTCTCCGACTGCAATAGTAAAATCTTTATTCGCTTTACCTAAACCATTTTCCGCTGTAAAGGTCATCGTATAATTGCCGGCCTTATTTATTTTGCCGGTAATAATGCCTGTTTGATTATCTAAATTCAATCCCTCTGGAAGCCCAACTACCGAAAATTTCATCGGCCTTTTGCCAGTGGCCGCTATTCTGTAAAGAACAGGATTGTTGGGACGAACGCCAAAAATGTCAGCGCCATTTATTCGCGGAGCATCAGGCTGTTTAGGCGTTAAAATATACGGCTTATATGTTTTTATCGCAATAGCCTTTGGAGCTTCGCCGCAAACCTCGAACTTCGCATCTGCCCAATCCGCAAAGGCTGAATGAGGGAATGATGTTTCAACAATAAGCTCAATCTCCTCGACACCGGTAAGGTCAATATCAACATTGACAGATTGTCCTAATTTTATTGTATTGCTATCCCACAAAACTCGTCCTTTGTCTGCAACTATACTGAATTTAAGATTTGTCGGCTCCGTGTATTCCTTCGGAATTGAATCATCGACACCAACACAAGCAGTGAATCGTTTGGAGCCTTTGGCCAGTTTTATTCTAAATTGGCTCGGAGCCGAAACCCCAATACCTTTTTCAAATTGTTTGCCTGCAATAGTCAGTGGTTTGTCACTTGCAGATTGGTTTGTTTTTGCAGAGTGGTAATCGCTTTTGCATTTGCCTATATCAAGTTTATCGAGCCCAATAACACGAGTATCCTGTTTTGCAAAAACCATATTACCCAAACTAAAAAACAGACAAATAACTATACATTTCATAACTTTCATTTTACTCTCCAAATTATATTTACCAACAAAATCCAATAGACATCCATGCCTACTCAATAGTTATTTATTTCAATCACATCCCAATATGCCGACTCACAAGCCAAGCCATTAGCTTTATTAAGCAATTCTATCTTTATAATTTTACCAGCATAATTTGACAAGTCTATATTCTCTTCAAGAAAACGATTAACTGTCGTTTCTGCACCAACTACTTTATCAGCGGCAAACACACGACAAGCAAAAACTAAAACCAGCAATAAATTTAATCGCAGTTTCATTTAGTCCCTTTCATATCCTATATGCCGCTTATATCTATTCCAAAATGTTCACAATATCTCTTGTAAAGATTGCGAGCTGACGGCCAGGTTGAATATGGACTCATAAAATGCGAAAATTCAAATGTAATACACTTATCAACGCCGGCCTGGGCGGCAAAATCCATCTTCCAAAGCATCTTGCGAAAATCAATCGGAGGAAATTTGAACGGCATATCTCTATCAAAAGATTCAACATTTGACCAGGCAGTCATCTGATATTTGTTTATCAGTTCTTTGTTTACACAGATATAATCTTTCAATTCCTCATATTCGACGTGTCCATCCTGAAAAGCTACAATATCAACGCTCTTGTGGAGAACCGAAAGAATCTCGTCCCATTCTTTGCGATGCTGCTCAATGCTTACCGCATCATCTCCGACAGCTTTCTTTCCCCACATATAAGGCGACATTATAACAGGCAGGCCGTTGCTGACTGCCTTGCATCGGTCGGCAACTTTTTTCAGCGACTCCGGCACATCGCCATATCGCCTGCCAAACTCGTGTGCCATATACCAGCCGGCGAACGCGCTGCATTTGCCGTACTTCTGCCAAATTTCATCGACCAGCTTAAGATTTATATCAACCTCATCCTGCAATCGCCCATCTCGCCAAAAAACATTGGAATCATAAGTACCAAAGAAAAGTTTCATCTTATGCTTTTCAGCAAGTTCAAGAAACATTTGTGCAAGGTCGCAATATACCGGAAGTATTTTAA
The DNA here is from genome assembly GCA_021371795.1 of Planctomycetaceae bacterium. Classification (NCBI taxonomy): domain Bacteria; kingdom Pseudomonadati; phylum Planctomycetota; class Planctomycetia; order Planctomycetales; family Planctomycetaceae; species Planctomycetaceae bacterium. Next base: position 11,606 of record JAJFVK010000025.1, read on the forward strand.
TTCCCTTTTTCAAAACGCGCGAATCGAAAATGGCATTACGCCCCCAGCCGCTGCGTATGATAATTACAGTATCGATACCCATCCGCTTCATAGCTTCAAAATCTTTTCCCCATTCTTCCGGCCCCCAGTTATTCGATGGGATGTCACAGGTAATCTCGTCTAAAAAAGTGCCTGTTATTTTCATCATACCTCTCTGCTTAAACAACGGATTATACCACTCACTATTATTCAGAAATAATTTTAATCTTGTCCATCAACCAACAGGCCGACTCATACCCCAGACCGTTTGCCTGATTGAACAACTCCAATTTCACAGTTTTACCGGAAAATTCAGACAAATCAATGTCGTTCTCAAATAAGCAGTTTTTTGCAGTATCCCTGCCCACCACCTGACTGAATAGCTCCCTGCCATCAGCTTTCACTACCAGTAAAAAATCCCCCTGAAAAGAACAGCAAACTGCAATATGGATTTTCGTTTTTTTGCCTGACGTTATCGCAATGTCCCTGCTCAAAGAACAAGCTCCCATATCCGGCGGAGTGGTTACCAACACATTTTTGTTTTGATCGTAAAAGCTGAAAAAGCCGCTGGAGTCCTCTCTGCAATTTTCGACCTTCCAGCCCGGTGCAAACTTCTCCACATCTGCGATTGTTCCAATTTTTGGGCCAAGCTGCGGCTCAATTTCCGTTATCCGTTTCATTTCTTCGGCAGTGAACCGGCTGTTTTCTACCGGTTCCGGATTTGAGGAACGCATAAACTTTGAAGGGTTAACCGGCTTGTGCGGAATCAAGAAAATTTCTTTGCTATCGGCAGTTTTTTCTATCTTCCCGCCGGCCCTCAAACACACCTCCCCGGCCAATTTGTTGGATACATCTATCAATTTCGGAAAGCTATAGTTGGTATAGGAAAATTTTATGTTTTTGTCGATGCCTCTTTTGAATTCTTCCGGCAATTTATTGTACCCAATCGTAACAAACAACACCCCGCAAGCACTGGATGGATTGCAGTCGGAATCCTGGCCACACTGAATAGCAATAGACATCGTTTGATACGGGTCTGATTGGCCGTATAACAGTCCTATGCAGACAAATGCCCCATTCAGTACAGCAGTAATATTCAAATCAGATTTTTTAAAACCTGCCCCCGTGTGATACTTGTCGTTCACCAATTGCCACGTTTTTTTCCAGTCGTCTGGATTGTCCTTATACCATCTCAATACATCATTAACACACTCAGCATACCTGCTCTTCGAAGGTATACTCTTGACCGCCTCTGTTATAATCTTTTTTATGTCAGTCTCAAAATAAGCTTCGCTGTACATCGCCCCAACAAACTGCCCACCGTACATTCCATCGCCATAATTGATTAATCTGCCAAATTTCTCGCCCATCTCCACCGCAAACTGCGGTAAACCTGGGGCAATAATACCTGAAAAGTCCGCTTCTATCTGGTAATCTATAAAGTCTGCATACGGATTAAATTTCGGGTGGGAACTGTCAGGCGGAGCTATGCCATTTCTCATATTGCTACGGCCAATATTATTTGCTCCCCAAAGCGTGTATCTGCTGTTGGCAAAATCTATCCCTGCCTGTCGTTGTGATACATCAAGACCATAAACCTCCAGCGTCCGCAAAAATGTCATCTCGACATATAAATCATCTTCACCAAAACTTTCATTGATGGTATCGGCTGTCCATTTTGGAATCCTCTCCAGCGGGAACATAATCCCCAGCGCCTTAGCTTCCGTCGGAGCGCCTACAGAAACCCCCACCATTTGGCCAACCCAACCGGCTTTCATCTTGTCAACAAATACATCAGAAGCTATGACCTGCCAATCACTGTTTTCAACCTCTTTTGTCTGTGTCGAACCCAGCGAAAAAGCAGCAGTGCCGGCCACAACAACAATAGCGATAAGCCATAGACGGAATAACAACCTTGTCTTTCTCTTGTCCATAACTTTTCCCTTTCAATTTTTAATCGTTATTTTTCCATTCGTTGTAGAAAGGAAGCCTGAAACTTTTTACCTGAACAAAATCTCCTAAGCCCGCAAAAGACTGCTTGTCTCGATAAATTTTTTATAATCATTAAAGAGATCCACCGCCGGCTGGCCGCCAAGTTTGATTTGAGCCCACGGATGAGTCATAAGCCCCGGATATTGATAACATAATATTTTTTCAAAATTGTCGAACCGGCTAAAATCGCTGACAACCCCCGCAATAGGACGAGGATAAAGCGCCTGGTCTTCGGCAAAAAGAAAGACCTCCATATCCAGCCACAATTGCGAATTAGAATCATTACAAAGTCTTCTAAGTAAAGCCGCTGCCTGCTCTCCTGTCATATCATCTTTTGGCATTCTATGGAATCCAAAAGGACAAACAATATCAAGGTTTTCAAGCAGCTGCGGCCAATATTTTAAACCTTCTACAATATTATAACAATTTGGCGCAAGCATAATCGGTTTGTCAGGGCATAATTTGTTCACATATTTTTTGAACTCTTTGAAGAAAAGCACAATCTCTTTTCGGCGACTTTCATTATCTCCGAGATTTCCAAAAACTTCCTCGGAAATATACCAGCCATAGAAAGATTTATGATGACCATAAAGTTCCCATAATTCTTTTGCTGTATTTTTGTGCCATTCGAGAGAACCCTTTGTGAAATCAAACCAGGCATACATTCCAACGCCGAGAAATACGCAAGAACCTGTTTTGTCGGCTTCGTCAAGTATCGCCTCAATAGGGTTGGCCGCGGTTATCTGCACTCTTTCGGGATACAATTTTGACGGATAATAGGCCTTGCCTTTATATCCCTGTTTTTCTATTTTATGTTTACCAACATATTCCTGATTCCTAAATACTTCCTGAACGACGATAATCTTCATACCAATTTCGTCCATACCGCGTACAATTTCACGCCAATGGTCGTCATTCAGCATTTTTATCTCATCCTTCCAATACTTCCCCTCCTTGTCGCTCCAATGAGTTATGCCTGCCCATGCCCCGTCAATTTGCCTGAGCGAAATAGTTTCTGAAGAAACAATTTCAATATCGGATTCGGCTGTAATTATCTCATCTTCAATATCTGCCTGTGCGATTATCCTGTGTCTACCGATATAACCTAATGCCGGCCACATAAATCGCACCAGGAAGTATTCTCCCGCTTTAACGGTCTCGGTTTTATTATAGAGCAGATTTTTCTGTTCCGGCTTATCAAGATAAATTGCTATATCAATCTTTTTTGCCTGATGGCAGTCATTCAGAATTGCAGCTCTTATATCGAGTTTAATTCTATCAGAACACGGACTGGGCGGAACAATCGTCATATTAAAATTATTTTTTAAGATAGACATAGACCTTCATGCCTTCACTGAAGCAGTAATTTCTTAACTGTATTGGCAGGAACAATATTAATTTCGCCTTTCGGCGCCAAACGACAATTGGGGTCATCTTTAATGCCCTCTATGTGTACTGTTACCTCTTTTACGCCTGAGAGGTTGCCATCAAGCACTATCTTAAGCAAATTGCCGTCAACTTCGGCGGATTTGACAGCAAAAATTTTACCATCATCTACCGTAATCATCTTTCTGCCGGCAACTATTTTACTGCAATCTTTTGATATTCGCTTGTCAAAACACAATTCTACAGCGTCTTTCGATATCAAGCTAATTTTACAAAGTTGTGGAGGTCTTTCGTAAACTGCCCACCTAAGGGAGAATTCATAATAAGTCGTACTATTAAGCTTTAATTGGTCACAGGTATCATAAAAAAGTTTCTGCCAATCCAATGACCTTCGAGCAACTAACTGCGAACCAAAATCCGCCTGAAAACCTATCGGCATATTCGGAGAAGCATTTTTAATTTCATCAAAAAAAGGTTTATAAATCAATGGATAATCACTTTTTAAATCAGGATTTAACCAATCCGGGGCATGAGTCTGAATGAAGTGCATATCCGGTTTTACTTGCTTAATCATTGACGAAATTTCGTTACCTTCCAATTCGCGAAGTTTTTCGACACCGTTAGGTATGCTGATCCCCAGCGTCCAGCTTGCAACAAATACTCCCGGACATTTTTCTCTTACTCCGTCTTTCCCATTGACTACCTCATCATAAAAATCATTAACTGTCTTTATGCGAAACACTACAAGATCATTATAAACTTTGGGAATTTTTTTATAATAATTTGGTTGATTGTGGTCAACAAATTCAGGAAAAACTGTATTATTCGTGGCCTTTTTAAATTCAGCCTGAAATGCCGGAGAAATATCCCCATAAAGCACCTTGCTTCGTTCAAGACCATCAGCAACAGGGTACATAGCCTCGGCAAAAGTAAACCCATCAAACCCATTTTTGTTTATCAGTTTAACTATGCGATGTTTCATCCAAACGGCATAATCCTTATGCACAAAAGACATGAATTTGTATTCATCCATCTCATGGCTCGTGTACTCCATCCGATATTTTTCCCAGCCATTCGGACGTTCTTCTTCAGGCAAATAAGCTCCTGAAGCGATAACCAGTACTGCTACAGGAATATCTCTTTTCTGCAACTCAGCTATAATATCCTTTCTCGCAATGCTGTCAGCTGTCACAAAATAATAAACGCCATCATAACCATTCGCCACAATTTCTTCCGCAACACTTCGTGCGCTGCGGTCTTTATACATATCAAAACTAAAATCAACGGTGACCGTCCTTCCGCAAAGCAGCTTTTTTGCTCTCGGCGTAAGTTCGGTTCCATAAGCCGGTACGAGAAATGTCGTCAGTAAAAACAAATTTACAAATATCGCGCGCTTCGTACAACTTTTATTTTGCATAGCAAACTCCTTTTCTCACAATTTTCCTATTCTCTAACCAACTTTTTAATGCCTAAATAATCACAATATCTGTCATACAGATTGCCCGCGCTCGGCCAGCACGAATACGGACTCATAAAACTCGAAGACGTAAAGGTAATCACCTTTTCGACTTTGGCTTTGCTGGCCGCGTCCAATTTCCACCTAAGTTTTCGCCAGTCAATAGGAGGAAATTTAAAAGGTACTTCCCTGTCAAACGTCTCAAGATTACTCCACACTCGCATACCATATTTCGTAAGCAGTTTTTTGTTGGTCAGGATATAGTCCGGAAGTTCATGATAATCAACATTACCATCCTGAAAAGCAACGATATTTATAGAATCCTTAAGAACAGAAAGCATATAGTCCCAGTCCTTTTCGTGCTGCTGAAGAGTAATCGGGGTTTCGAATTGCTTTTTTCCTGCGATGTAAGGCGAGATAACCGTCGGCAGTTTATCGCCGGTTATTCCCCTGCAATGCTCTGCGATTTCTTTAATACATCGTACGCCGTCTTCATCCTTAACAGAAAGCTCCTGCGTGATATACCAGCCCTTGAATGCCTTAAATTTACCGTATCGTTTCCAGGCTTCATCAATATACTCTTTATTAATATCGATAATTTTCTGATGTCCATTGTTTCGCAACTTGCCGTAATCATCATAAGTGCCAAAATACAACGCAATGCCGTTTTCTTCAGACAGTTTCAGGAATAATTCACACAAATCGTCATAAACCGGCATCATTGAGCCAATATATTTTTCAAGGACCTTTGACGGAAAAATACACTTGTTCTCAAAACCGGAGCGAATAATAATAACGGTATCAATACCGATATACTTCATCGCCCGAAAATCCTTAGCCCATTCTTCCGGCCCCCAGTTATTCGACATAATATCAACAGTAATCTCGTCAAGAAATGTTCCCGTTATACGCATAAATACCCTTTATAATTTGACAATAGATTCTATTTTAATTTTCTATTCATATCAATTTTAAACTATAACTATTCCACTCTTAGTTCGACTACGGTTCCGGATGGAATCGTGTTAATGCTACCTATGGCAATATTAGAGTTCGTCCACCTTGCAGATTGGTCACTGCTTATCCCGCCAATATCAACCAAAAGCGTATCACCAGGCTGAATCGGTTGATTGAGCAACAGTTTGAGCAGATTGCCGTCAACACATGCATACGAAACGCCGCACGTAATATTTGGATATTTAACAATATTTCTCTGTATCATTACGTCCGCGCTGTTACTATCTATTCTCTGGTCAAACTCAAGATTTAGCGTTTTGGAATCAGTTAGATTATGTTGAACTCCGTTGACTTCAATAATTTCAGGAAGATAAACATTCGCCGTTTCATATCTAAGCACATTTAAATTAATAGTATTAACTTCAGCGTTTGGTGTGAGGTGAAGGATTATATCCACATACGCAGGCTTGCCCTGAGCACTAGGTGCCCACTCAACCCAGTCCGTATCAGCCATATTTGCTCCCACAAGGATACCATTCGCAAGATCATTGCCATTGTCGGGCCTGCCGACATAAGGCGGAGTCAGTGGAGAAATAGTATAGGTAAAACCGCCAGTTCGGCCGTTGACCATGATCTCAGAAATGAAAAACCAATTTGTGGTAACAGCTCCCTTGGCATATACCCTCAAACGCAAATTCCCACTGCTGTCAGCACATTCGTTTATCTCGGTGCCCCGAAGACCGGCAGACTGATTAGCTATATTGCTCGAACATATAAACTGCGAAATTCGTTTCAATTGTGGAACAGCTTCATAAATATCGGCTCGAATATCAAAGCAGTAATAAGTTGAGTTTGAAACATTGCCGGCCTCACAGGCAGTCAGAAAATCACTATAATACTGATTTCTGCGACGCATAGAATCAGAACTGCCTATATCATCCTGAACTCCTATCGCAACATCCGGCATAGCACGCCAACTCTCTTTAAAATTGTCTATATACTGATAAACATGCTCCGGGCTAAGGTCAGGATCGCACCAGTCCGGCCAGTGAGTTTGAAAATAATGTATATCAGGCTTGGATTTCTTTACTATGCTGTAGGCGTCGTTTCCTTCCCATTCAGGCAAAAGCTGCACGCCGCCATTCGCCAATTTTGAACAGGCCAGAGACCATGTAACCACCAATGTATCAGGAGCTGCCTGACGTAATCCACTAACGCCATTGATTATTTCGTCAAAGTAATTTGTAATCGAATCAATCCTGTGCTGTACGAGTTTTTGATAAAGAGCTGTATTGGTCTTGAAATAATTTGGGCTTACAAAATTCGTAAAGTCCGGGAAATTATTTTCGCCGGTATCGGCTTTAAATATATCCTGATAAGCCTGCGATACATCGGCATACACAACCGGAGTTTTAGTAACGCCGTTATAAACAGGGTACATCGGTTCGGCAAATGTGATCGCGTCAAAACCATAAGTATTACAAAGTCCGACCGCACGCTGCTTCATCCACTGACGATACCCATCGTGTATAAAAGAAATTTGCGAACCACCATTTGACACATTCAGAAATTCCATCAACCATGCTTCCCAGTCCGATGGCAAAGTGCCATAGATACTACTGGCGAAAAGCATCAGCCCTGCCCCGATACCTCTTTCGTGCAACGCATCTACCATTCCAGCCTTAAACGTATCATTGTAAGCCGGTATAATAAACACAGACTCTACCCCATTAACAGAAAGTTCAGAAGCTATGCTTTCAGCACTTCTGCCCTGCATATAAATCGAATCCTGTGTAATTTGAACGCCTCTCAACTTATAAAATTGATTCCTGTATGTCTCTTTTGGGATTCTCTGCCAGCCTAAATTTTCTGCTAATGCGGCAAAAGCCTTAAAGTCAAACCGTATTCCATCAGAATTGCTTTCCAGCCAATTGTGTGCCAGAATCGCAATGTCTTGCATATCGACTTTAGAATCTAAATTATAGTCTCCTGTCGGAGCGCCTCTAAAAACACTTAGCTCCGAACACATCAGCCAATTTGATGACTGAAATTTGAATTTTATATACCTGGCCGAGATATGATTCTGCAGAAAATCAAAATACACATTAAGGGAATCGCCGGAAGCGGGAAACGTTGAGAGTTGAGTAACATAGTCAAAAGTCAGGTTATCTTTGGAAGCATATACCTGCACAAAAACAGGCAGAACAGCGCCCCAGCTTGTCCGCTTCATTATCGTTGCCGCAAAACCATACCTTGCGGAGATATTTTCCCGCAAATCTATTGTAATTGAAACATCCTGGGAGGTGCTGTGATAAAATCCAACCTGCGTATCCATTTCAAAGTCAATCTGCGAATCCGTCAGTTCGTGCTTTATGTCTGGATAGCTCGTAGATGGCGATTCACTTAAAGTATAGGTCTTATTAAGTGATACCAGATCAAGTCCTTTGTTGTACGCCAGCATTTTCACATAAAAGTTTTGCCGGTCCGTGGTCCTGCTCTCACCCCTCATTCTCTGTGTCGGCGTAATATAAAACCACTCCCACGTTACAATTTTATCAACATATTCTTTATTAATATCAATCTGAATCTTTGCATCGCTAAAAGTTTTGGCCGACCAATCCGATTGATTAAAAGTCTCAAGGTCGTTCCAGAACTGAACTCCATTATTATGGCAGGCCACCGCGAGATTCCTGAAATACGGAATGATTTGTTCAGGCTGCCTGTTGGTATCGGCACCCATCCCGTCCTGAAACATTAGTATATCAAAATCAACCTGGCTAAGAGTATAATTCCACCATGTATAACAAGCCTCTGCTCCTGCATTTATATTATAAACATATGGAGCAGTCGCCACAGGCTTGCCAGGTGTAATGGATTTTAAATGATTAATAACCGGATTAAGCAAAGTATTTATTAATTGCGTACGATTTCCGCCCGTTCCCCATGCTGAAAATTGAATTTCCTCTGTCATGTACCAGCCGGAAAAAGACGTATGTGGGCTTACCAATGGCAATAGCTCGTCAGCACAGGCGATATCATTCGCGGCAAGAGAGGCTAATATCGTACCATTGCCAATGCTTAACCACCATCTTTCATCGCCAACAAGCCCAACAAAACAATTCACATTATAAATATCACAGGCGTTTAGAATCATTATCAGTCCATTATCTGTAACGCTGGTCACAAATGACAAAGAACTTGGATAATGAGCTTCACCATCTGCTATTGAGGGCGTAACAATAACAGTATCCAGCCCGGCCCTGCTCATCTGCTCAATTTCCTCGTTCCAGTCCGCCTGACTGTAACCGGCCATATATGGGCTTATTTGGATAAACGCTCCGCTAAGTGGTTTGGCTATCGCTATCTCGGTTAGTAGCAAAAAACCGAAAACCATCAACCGAAAAAGATTTTTATATTTTCTAAATATTACCGTTTTCATTTGTTCCAAATTGTAACAAAAATCCGAGCTTATACCAATTGCGATTTACACCCAAATAAAGTCCGCAGACTCGAAAAAATTGCCCGCCCCAGAAAAAAGGCGGGCAATTATGATCATCTATAAACTGTAAATACAACCAACTGTTTAATACATCCATTCCAGAGCAAATTTCGCAAAATCTTCGAAGTTAACTATTTGATCATTGCCAACAATATCAGCCGAAAGGCCTTCACCTATTTGCAGCCACTGGGCAGACATCATTCTGACATCTCGCATATCCACGACACCATCATCATTAATGTCACCAGTAAATACGTTGAATTTAAATTCTGCAAGATAGAGCCAATTAGCAGGATCATCATTCATACAATGCACTTTCAGCTTAACATATCGAGCATTCGTCTGTGGTAAATCAAATGTAGTAGTAAATACCGTCTGTTTGACTGAATTGTCGTCAAATACAGCGCCAGTATTCTGGAATGATGTAAAGTTCGTTCCCTCTGCATTTGTGTTGAAAGCAACGTCTAAACCACCAGGAACGCGTACGCCGCTTGGAGGCGTTGAAGGCCATGCACAATATGTAATAGCAACATTTTTAACCTTTATACTGGATTTCAAATCAAAGGTTATTATAGCATACGCTGGTTTAGGAGTACCCTGATTCGGAGCCCATTCAACCCAATCGGAATCAGCATAAGCGCCTACGATGATTGGAGTATATGCATTGGTTAAATCACCAAATTTAAGACATTGAAGGAAAAAGTCTGTTGCAACGTCACCCTGTGCACCTGTACTACCACCATATACAGGAGTAGTGGAATCAATAACGTAGGTCATCTGCGGTCTGTTTGTTATAATAATTTCACCAATTGCAAGAGTTCCAACGCCATCCCCGACAATTTCAACCTTTACATACTGACCTGTTTGCTTAGCGAAAGTCATTTTATCTGTTCTGCCTCTACCAGCAGTTCCTGTTGCATACCAACCATCCGCATCAGTCACAAGTATCGGGGTACCATAAGTTTCTCCATCATCACTGAAGCTCAGTTTAACTAATTGAGGTGTGCTAATAACAGTTGTTACTCCACTTATAGTCGCATTACCTGTGATATAATTCATTGAAATATTTGAAAATTCTTTAACTTTGCCATAGTTGACATACAGAATCGCACTGCCATAATGCTGCAAAGAAGCATTGTCAAAAAATACCCAATCAGTAGTTGTATTGGCATAACTAATTGCACCATTCATAAGATTTGTTTGATTCAAATCCTTATGATTGCCAAGTGGTTTAGTAGTCGGATCAATAGTGTAGCGTGGGAAACGTGATTCAGGTGGACGATTAAATTCTACCTCAGACAACAAGAACCATTTAGCTGGGTCACTATTAAGGCAATTTATACGCATTTTGACATACCGTACGGATGTAACGTTGACTTCAAGATGAGTCTTTGCAATGAAGCCTGTTCCTGAGAATGCCTCATAATTTGTCGGAGTCGAAAAACTGATGCCATCGGTGCTGTATGAAATGTCAAAACTGCCTGGATATAGGGAAACTTCAAAACCAGTATGCAGAATATCAATTGTATCAACATCTTTAAGACATTTAAAATCGAAAGTTATGTCAGCATAAGCAGGTCCGCTCGTTTCACTTGGAGCCCATTCCACCCAATCCTCAGCAAAGCCATCTTCGCCAACGTAAAAACTTCCTTCGAGATATCCATTACACAAATCATTACCTGTATTATCACTGCCTGCCCAACTCGCAGTTGGCGTTTCTGCGGATATTACATAAGATGCACCATATTTGCCAAGTATCGGAATAGAAAAATTGCTCGGAAGAATATCAATAAAATTCGGGTCAGTACTTGATGCGGTAACTGCAACCGTCTCAACACTGAATGCTGAAGAATTGATATCTACAACAACTTCCCGCCTTATATTCCAATTTGAATTTGTGAAAACAATATTAACAGGATTTCCGAATCCAGCACCAAAATTTAGTGTAACATTAGGGACAATGGTAAAATTTACATCCGCAGAAGGCTGCCGAGTCATAACCATCGACAATTTTACAGTACCACCTGCACATCCATAAGGCCCGTTAACATCAACATCAACAATATCATTAATCGTAAGTACACGATCGAACCCTATATCATCGATCCAAAGCTGGGCAGCTTGCGGAATGTTTGCGTCTATAGTATAGTATAATAAAACTCTGCGCATAGAAGTTATGTCCCCATCACCATTGAAAGGAGCAATAATTTTATGCCACTGGCCATCGTTGGGGACAGAAACCCAGGTGTCCTTCGCGATATCGTAGCCTTGATCCCAAGTATCTCGCACAGCTAAACAACAAGTTTTTATTGCAGAAGACGTTGGCAATTTAATCATTGCCGTTGCAACATTGTATGCACTAACATCAACTGGATTTGCCTGGTCATCGTATCTTATTTGCACACCCCACTGTGCGCTGCACGGATCGCCTTCATAACCATTCCTCAAGGGTGTCTCAAGTCTCATAGACTGATTGTCTGCGTATTTTTCTGTATCATCGGCGTAAACGGACAAATAAGGATTGCCCGGCTCTCCGTGTATCCAAATCCACGTTATATCGCCCGGGTTGCCAGTACCCTCGTCTCCCGGAACATAAGATTCAAAATCTTCATAAAGAAGGGGCTCCACCGCTGTTGCCCAGCCAGCTAAAACCAAGCTCAACAACATCACAAATACTATTTTGCAATCTTTCATTACGACCTCCTATTAAAAATGATTTATTTAAAATTTTAATTTATCTTAATAGTTTATATTACTGTCCATCATTTTGAAAATATTGATGATATTTATATCTTACTTTTCCTCTCTTATTTTGGCCAATGCGAGTCTTATCATCAAATCCTGGTGGTTCTTTTGATGCATGGCCATCAAACCATGCTATATTGCTGTAGCCCATACCTGTTTTGGGGTTAACCGTGCCATGCCAGCGAGCCTGAACTAATTCATAAGATGGATTACTTGTCGCTGCGGCAATATCATTAACAAACGTATAGCTTCCCTCATGACCACCAGGGCCACTTCTGACAGAAAGTTGATAGGGGCTATACATATAATAGCCATCATACGGCATCATCATTGTGTAACTGTAATCCTGGAAATATAACTTTCTTGAAGGGTTGGGTATTTCTAATACCTTGGATTTACCATGCTCCAAGGCATACATATTATTCGGACCCCACGAATCGTATGCAGAACCTTTCGGAACACCTTTCGAACCAAGCCACTGGTACTCATCCCATTGAACCGCCAAACAATTTACTCCATACGAAGCGGCGCCGATCCTGCTTACACCAGGCTGTCTAAAATAACTTGAAGCCAAGGCAAACAATTTTTCGCCAAACTTTGCGGCCGTAGGACAGCTATAGAGATTACTTTTCTTGCTTTGATTTGTACCTGTATATTTCTCAAGCGAAGCGCCTCTTGCTATCGCCTCAGCACACAAACCAGCCTCGAGAGATTTATCATCTGGATAAGGTTTTGCAGGAACATACCAAAAACTCGGAACTACATAACCATCATGGTCCTCCGACCAAAGCGATGCTGCAAGCGTGATTTGTTTTAAGTTCGTTTTGCAGACCGTACTTCGGGCCCCTTCTCTGGCTTTATTGAGAGCCGGCATCATAACCGCCAGGAGAATGGCTATAATGGAGATGACCACTAAGAGCTCAACCAGCGTAAAGCCTGACACCAACTTCACATTTTTAACACTTCTTTTTTCCATCATTTTACCATCCCTTTCCTTAGTACCTTTTTAGCTTGTGAAAGCCCTATTTTCCGGCATTCCCGCAAACACAATATAACTCGAATCGGCTCATATATTACCCTGGCGGCACAACGGCTGCCGCACTTACCTCAACGTCCTATCACAATAAGCACAACACAGCACTTCCACATCCAAATTAGAGGCCTGAATGCATTACACTTATATATATACACATTATAATAACTAAGCATTCTCATACAACACCAATACGATACTATTCCCCACCATTTTAGGCACAGTTGCCTTTTTTCATGGCTTTAATCCTTTCAAAATCGAATTTTAACAACTTTTTTTGCATTTTGAATGGATTTATTTTCGAGGAACAGGTCATACCTTTACCTGAATCAGTTCATAATCCATCATTTGGGGAATATTGACGCCAACTATATCCCAAAAAAGTATCGCCACTGACAGAATTTATTTTTGAAACTTTGTTTACAAAAAACTTAGAATTTACTACACTCACTTTAGTATGGAATGGTAAGATTGTGATGATTACAAATATCGTAATCCTATATATTGATTGAGAAGACCGCAAGGCATACCTCAAAAACTGTTTTGAGAGAAGGCAACATGTTCAGTCATATTAAAGTCATTTACGCAAGCATAATTATTGTTTTTCAACTTCTATTCGGGTTTGCCCAAGCAGTTAGCCCCCCTGTCATTACAGTTGTTCCCAAACCGGCCTTCATGCAGATGGCACATGGTGAATTTAAATTAAATCAGGCATGCCGCATCTTGCTTAGGTACGCAGATCCAAATTTGACCGCCAATGCGGAATATTTTAAAACCATCATTGCCAAATCCACAGGCTATAATCTGGAGATTATCCACCAAACAGATGATATGAATAATGCCATATTGTTTGAACTTTCAACAGAGTTACAGCACCTCGGGCAGGAGGGATATGAACTCAAGGTGACAAAACGAGGCGTTAGCATAAAAAGCCAGACCACGACAGGGAATTTTTACGCATTGCAGACACTCCGGCAAATGCTGCCGGCCGATATCGAAAGCAAGAAAGTAATTAAGCGATTATGGACAATACCCTGTTGTCGTATAATTGACAAACCATCTTTCGGCTGGCGAGGCATGCACATGGACGTTTGCAGGCATTTTTTCGATAAACAATTCATTTTGAAATATCTGGACACTTTGGCGATTTATAAAATCAATAAATTTCACTGGCATCTGACCGACGATGAAGCATGGCGAATACAAATAGATAAATATCCCAAACTTACCGAGATCGGGGCATGGAGAGGCCCTGCAAATGATCGGTACGGGGGTTTTTACAGCAAAGAAGATGTTAAAGAAATAATCGAATACGCCAGGAAGCGATACATCATGATAGTGCCGGAAATCGAAATGCCGGGGCACTGCAATGCCGCAATTTATTCATATCCAGAGCTTTCCTGCAGCGGAAAGATACATGCTACCGGAGATAACAACAGCATGTCATACTTCTTAAAAGAAGGCAGGTTTGCATTTTGCGCAGGGAAAGAGCAGACTTTTTCATTTCTGGAAGATGTTTTATCCGAGGTGCAAGATCTTTTCCCAAGCCCTTATATACACATCGGCGGAGATGAAAGACCTGAAGCAGTATGGGATAACTGTGAACTTTGCCGTAAGCGAATGAAGGATAACGGTATTGACAACGCCGAGAAATTACAGCAGTATTTCATCAGCCGAATAGAACAATATCTGAATTCAAAAGGAAGAAGATTGATAGGCTGGGATCAAATCACATCGAAAACCCTGGAGAAAAGTTCTATTGTCATCTCCTATCAGGGAACGGCTCCGGCTATACAATCTGCAAGAACCGGAAATGATGTGATTTTGGCACCGAATGTCAATTGCTATTTTGACTATTATCAATCCAACTCTCCTGATGAGCCGGAAGCAATCGGTGGGCTTGTAACATTGAAAAGCATTTATTCGCTGAATCCAAAACTGTCAAACCTTACGACCAAACAGCAAAAGCATATATTGGGCGCAGAAGCCTGCCTGTGGACAGAATTTATTAAAACCGACAAACATGCGGAATATATGACTTTCCCAAGAATTTGCGCCTTGGCTGAAGTTGTCTGGACGCCTGCTAATAAGAGAAACTGGGGTGATTTTGAAAATCGTATAACAGCACATTATGAACGGTTCGACAGACTCGGAGTAAATTATCGAAGATACCGTAGTAAAAATGTTTTTGAGCCCGAATCTACAACCTCCGGGTTATGAGTAAAATAAGGCTAAAAATCATAACTTATTGAATTATCAATATATACTTATAAGTGCTGGTCATGCAAAGAACAATCTTAAATATGCATGTTGAGCATCACATGCACAAAATATATGACAAATTATTTAGGGCCTGCTGAAAAAGTTCCCATTTTCAATTTTAGCGGCATGGGTCGGGACGGCTGCCGGATAAGCCGAAATTTATTTTATATCGTTTCAAGGCGGGCCTGACGGAAGCGGTAAACACCTGTTTTGGGCTGCATAGAGATTTGCTGCATCTGTCTACGGGAAACACCTAAGTTTGAGTATTTTCTGTCTTGACAATGGGTAGGGGCACAAGTTAGGGTGTCATGAAATCACAATATTAAAGGGTAAAAACAGAATCAGAGAATTTATAAAACAAGTTTGAAAATGCGAAGTTTTTTTAACGGAGGTTGTAATGAGTAGTGGGTCGAAAAACACTTTTACTGTGTTTTCAATAACGGTGTTTTTTGCAATCACTGCTTTCGCCAGTGCCCCTAATCGTATGGGGTGGTTGAGTTTGATAAGGCGGCTGCAAAGTTTGAAATTAAGGATGATGTTCTTCATATTTGCCACAGTGGGCAATGTCTTTGTGTTTCGCTGAATTCTCCCCGGTTTATATTCTCTGAAGGTTTAGAATATGGTAACAATGTCAAACCATTGTCTGTTAGTGGAGAAATTGCTTCAGATAAGCCCCTGGAGATAACTTACGATAAGATTGTTTTGAAAAATTCCGGCAGTCTGCAGGTGAAGCTTTATCTGCAATGGTCTGCTTCAGATTAATTTCCCTTTTAAATCTTATCTATCTCCTCTTGTATCTCTTTTACTTTTTGTGGCACACCCATTTTGCTGAAATATTCTATTGCCAGAGACCAACATTCCCTATCTTTATTATAATCCTTACGTTTTTCATATATTGAACCTAAGTTGTCATACCTGATTGCCAAACCTTCACATGATCCAAGTTTTTTGTCTATTTCCAATGCCTTGAGATACATTTCTTCTGCTTTATCGAAATCTTTTTTATCTCTAAATACTACGCCTATATTGTTTGATTGGCAAAAGAAATTGCGATTTTATGCTCTTTTTTGTGGGTGTCCAATGCGACATAAGTTATATTGTTCATCGACCGGTTCCTTTCATTGTATGCGGCTCTGTCCCGATTTGGGATAATCCACGATTGCGGCGGCTACGTACCGCCTTGTCGCAATATCTGTTATCAGGTATTGACGACTTTTACAACCACGGAGCCGGTCGTTCCATATATTCTAAACGACGTGGATTCCCCCAGAGGAGTTTCCGCAGTTGCTCCAACCGTTTTCAAGGGAATGACAAACGTTGTCGTTCCGACAACGGCTAAACGAACCCCGTCAAAGTGTTGACGGGGCTAAACGACGGTTTGTTATCCGGAAGGGAGTTTTAGACCCTTTTAAATCTTAAATAAGAAATTTTAAATTTTGTCCTATATAAACTGCGGTTTTTGCCGCGAGGATTGCGATTTTAAAAAATTTTCGCCTTTTTTGAATTTTGTTCGGTTTTTGTTAGGGTCTTTGATGTCTGTTTGACGATAGATGTTTTGACAAGAAAAACAAAAAGTATCAAAGAAGAAACGGATGTGAAAAATGGAAAGCAGAAACGGATTTTTGAATGATGGAAACGCCCCTCTTTGTCGATTCGGCCCCGGCGGTGATTACGTAAAAGATTGGCCGGCCGGAACTTACAAAGCACAACAAAAACCGATTGGTTCGGTTTTAAACACAATCGCAAAGATGCTTGATACTGTAATTGACCAAGAGCTGATGCAAAATTCGACGATTGCGAAGATTCATTCAGCGATACAGAACGCTCAATTACCAGATTTAACGGAGTACGAAGTTGAGTACGAAAAATCAAACAATGCTAACGCCGCGTCAGTTTCAGGTGTTAAAGTTAGTCAACAGTTCACGGCAGAACCGATGTTATTCGATAACTCTGCAGGAGCTTTCGGACATTCTGGGAACAAGCAGAACAACGGCATTCGAGCACATCGCCGGCCTAAAAGAAAAAGGGCTTCTTTCGGCCGAGTCTGGCAAGGCTCGCTCTTTGACGCTCACCAGCAAAGCGTTAAAGTTGCTTAAAGAAGCGGCTCTCGAAGAGTCGAGCAATTCTGAATCGTCGGACGGTATCGCTCTGCTTGGCAGGATAGCGGCCGGTGCGCCGATTGAAGCGATTGAAAACGCAGAGCGGATTTCGATACAATCGGCGTTTGGAAACGATGAAGAAACTTTTGCGCTGAAGGTTCAGGGCGACAGTATGATCGGCGACGGTATAAATGACGGCGATTATGTAATTTGCAAAAAAACACAGGATGCGGCTAATGGAAAAATCGTCGCGGCAATCGTTGATAACGAAAACGCAACTGTAAAACGATTTTACAAAGAACAAAACCGGATTCGTCTTGAGCCGTCGAATCCGGCCTATAAGCCGATATACACGCAGAACTGTAATATCGCAGGCGTTGTAGTGGGATTAATGCGAAAACTATAATTATCAAGAGGTTTAATATGCAAATAACAACAACGTTCACCATTGATGGCTATCGGATTAGAGAGTACAAAGGTATCGTGCGCGGCATAATTGTTCGTTCGCCGACAATCATACAGGGCTTTTTAGGCGGATTAAAAAACATACTCGGCGGACAAATCGGCGCTTATACTGAAATGTGCGAACAGGCTCGTCTGCAAGCGTATGATTTGTGTATTCAGCACGCACATGATATGGGAGCCAACGCAATCGTAGGTTTCAAATATGATGCGTCAGAGGTAGGCGGCAAGTTTTCAGCAACGGAAGTTTTGTGCTACGGCACGGCTGTTATAATTGAACCGGCGCAATCCTAACGGCAGCGGATTAATTGCGCGGGATTGTATTGAATGTGCGGCGCGATAGTTTTTAAATCATTTAAAAATCTATGGCCATCCGTCCAATAGCCCGCGGTTGGTTTCAACTCTGCACACTTTTCAATAAAATAATTATTGTGCGCAATCATTAACTGTTCACGCAGATACTTGCAGGCCATTGAAGCAAGGCAAACAGGCAGAAAATCATCATCGGCTTTGACGGCAAAATCCATTCTTATATTTTTGTTCGGAGAAATAAGCTGGTAACTGCTGATATTCTCTTCTTCGGTCAAAATTTTCAAATCCATATCGGAAAACATCGTTCGAAGGTGCGGAGCGTAACGCATTCTGCCGCCCTGCCGGTCGATTACGAAATGATAATCGCGATGGCCGGTTTTGAGAACTTCGCTTATGAGTCTGCACACAAAATGGAAAACAACACTGGATTTATTTCTGATTTTTTCAATCAGCTCGTTATAACAGCCTGCGCCAAGGCAAAAACTCTTCAAATACGTAAGATTTATTCCATTCTTCTGTAAATCTTTTTTCAGCATCGATGCGCAGATAGAAACCACATCCGGATTTAATTCAATCTTCTGGCTGTCAATATTTTTATAAAATGGCGAGGTGATAATTCTCTGTTTGCTGTCTGGGGCGAGCATCTCCATCAGTTCGGCAACCGTGGCGGGCGTTTGCGAACGGCATTTCAGGAAAGTCAGTATTGTTTTTTCGAGAAAACCGATTCCGGACGCGGGAGTGTACGCTTTTTTGCTGTCGCAGACAAGGATTCTGCCGGCAAGTTTCTTTTTGCTCGATGAAACGCTTTCCGGCAAAAGCTGCCACATATTAGAGTCTGCTTTTTCGGGCGGGATGCTAAATGCGGCGGCTGAAACGACCAAAGGCCCTAAAATCGGGCCCAGGCCAGCTTCATCAATGCCGACATATAACGTATCATTCTGTGCTGCGTTCATTCTTCCGTCTTTCAAAACGCTAATAATATGGTTCTAATCCCATGGAATCAATAAAAATAATCAAACCGCCAATTTTTATTAACCTATTGACTGTAAAGCAAATATGAAATAAAATCAGGTGAAATTAAAATTGTTTTAGGGATTGTGAGTCTATGGAAACACGGAAAGTTTACGCGATCGTATTAATCGGTATGCTGTTATGGATTGGCGGCTGTGAGGAATCACGGAAAAAGGGCAAAGGTAAAGACGTCAACGATGTTAATGAGCCAACGAAGTTAGACCGAACCATCGGCGACCTTGCGGAAATTGTAGCGAACAATACTGTTCCTGTAAAAGGCGTCGGCCTTGTAATCGGTCTTTCCGGCACAGGCTCATCCGAATGTCCGGCTGCAACACGCGAATACCTGCGGAAATATATCGTTACACAGGTAGGCCGACAAGATACGGTCAAGCCAGATTCCATGATTAACAGTATAGATACGGCTGTCGTAATTGTAGAGGGCACTATCCCGCCGGCAGCATCGAGATATCAGCATTTCGATATCACTGTTAAACCATATCCTGACACACAAACAACTTCTCTTGTCGGCGGAAGGCTTTACACGACCGAATTGAAATTTATCGCAAAAGTCGATAACTCACTTGAAGCATCACGAACACTGGCTTACGCGGCAGGCCCTATTTACATAGATTCCATGGCAGATTCCAAAACCTCGCCGATGTCCGGAGTTGTTCTCGGCGGCGGAAGAGTTATAGACGATTATTCAGTCACCCTTTCATTAATCAAGCCGGATTACAAAGCGGCAGCTTATATTCGCAACCGTATTAATCAGCGTTTCGGCAAAGACGTCGCCAACGCGGTGTCAGACCGTATTATCAATGTGTCCGTTCCAGCAAATTACAAAGATAAAAAGTCGAAATTCATTATGCTGATAAATTCGCTGTATATCGCTTCTGGCGCTGCGAACGAAGAAATTCACATAAATCAGCTTATTGAAGAACTTAAACAATCGCCTGACAAAACCAAATTCCAAATCGCACTGGAAGCCATCGGCAGACCCGCGGCTGAAGAACTGTATTCCTTAATAGATGCCAACGACGAAAAGACCAGATTTTCCGCAGCAGCGGCTTCACTTGCAATCGGAGACAGCAGAGGCTTAAAACCGCTTCGCGATTTTGCGCAAGACCCCTGCTCATCGCTGCGCATTCTGGCGATAAATAATGTCGGCGAATACGGGTACAAGAACGATGTAATCTCGCTGATGAACAGACTTTCAGGCGATGATCATTTCGACGTCAAGTTCGCAGCGTATACTTATCTGTGGAAATTTAGCGCCCCTTCCGTTATCCGCACAATAGTATCGGAAGATTTTTTTGTCGATCAGGTTATAGCGACCGGACCAAAAGCTATTTACGCATATCGTAAACAACAGGCCGGCTTTGTCTTTTTCGGCGCCCCTATAAATTGCGAAACAGATATCTATATCGAATCAGAAGACGGCGGTATCATCATCAATTCCCCGCCGACAGACGACCGTATTTCCATATTACGCAAGCACCCGATAACAGGCGGACTCATGGGTCCGTTGAAATGCTCAACAAGAATCGCAGATATTGTAAAACTGCTGGGCGACCCGCCAACACCAAAGAATGACAAAGCACGCCCCGGTTTGGGTGTGCCATATTCTGAAATAGTTCAACTGCTGAAAACTATGTCTGCAAAAGGCGCAGTAAAGGCGGAATTTATCGCAGGGCCGGCGGAGTAAAACCGGTTACGGTATTCGAACAGGCTGTTTGCAGCGCGGACATTTTCCGGTTTTGCCGGCGTGCTGAATGGAAATTTTGCACTTCATTCCGCATCTGCATTGCAGGTGTATAAGACTCTCGGCGAAAGCGGAAGACGCTGACAATTCTTCGGAAACCTGTACGTTTTCGCCAGTTTCATAATCGCGAGCGAGGATTCTTTCGTAAAGCGGTTTTTTCAACGGCTCCGCGTGTTTTGGCGCAAGGGCTTTATATATAGAAATCTCATCCCGCTTCATCTTAATTATACCTGTCAGCAGTAACAAAGAAGTCATAATAACGCCTGCCGCAAATCCGCCGAAATGCGCGAAATACGCGGTGTTCCCAACGCCAAAAATTGAAAAGATTATGTCATGAATAAAAAACATCAAAATTATGACATAACTTGCAGCATCAAAAGATTTGAAATAGCCAATCGGCAGAAAATAAAACAAACACGAAATGGCATTTGTCGGAAAAAGTACGAGATACATTCCAACAACTCCGTTAATCGCGCCGCTTGCTCCAATGGCCGGTCTGCCGGAAAAATACATGTGCGCAGCACCAGCCGCAACTCCAAACAGCACATACAGAATTATAAATTTCAGATTGCCTATTTTGGTACATACCGAATTTCCAAATATCCATAGAAAATACAAATTGCCAAACATGTGCAGCATATTAGCGTGAAGCCACATATAACCGAACAATTCCCTCGTACTCCAGCTTTTGAGCACCATATTGTTGAAAATGTCTTCCTTAAAGGTGAAAGAGCTGTTACTATTTTTTATCGCAACATTACGCAATTCCTCTTTTATTGTCGTGTGATACAAAGCGGTCTGTTTCATCTGCCATGCAAAAAAAACGATAATGCCTCCTATTATAAGCCAGTTGGCAACCGGTACTCTCTCTTCAGGGACATCCACCTTCCACGGTATGATGCCCACACCCGCAAAAATTAGAACGATAAATATCACTTTAATGCCCTATTTAATCATTTCGATTATAGCACTTCCGCTGATTGTTATTGGTATATTCATATTCGGACGAACACTTTTAAGATTAGCACTGAAATTAGACAAAGCTGTTTTGTCAGTTTCAACGTACTGCAAGCCTGTAAATTTAATCATCGCTTCGCTTTTCCGCAACAGACCAGTATTAAAATCCAGTGAATTTTTGGCCAAATGCACACCAGATATATATTTCGAGATTTTCTCCCTCGCATTAACTTCTACAACCTTAAGCTTTTTGTGCATATCAACGTCAGAAATACTATCGACATACACAATGTCATTTTCTTTACCTTTCAATATGTAAGTAAGATTGGCGTCAACCGGCATACTGTAAATATTCAATTGCGTCTTGTCGTACCATTTATTACCTGCCGTTACCGTCCTGCATGGATACTTGATAAAAATATTGCCGAGCATTTCTTTGGTATCAGATTCGATAGAACCAAGAAAATGTTTGTAAAACGAAATCCTCGCATTGACCTCGTTATCCAACATTTTCTTCGCAATCACAGTTAAAGTCTTCTCATTAAAATTCGGGTCGTTGATTTCTTCTATAATTTCTTTTTTTATCTTCGGCTCCATCTTCTTTAAAACAGCTTCAAAGCCCTTAATCTCGCCTCTATCGCCTGTCGGACTGACTTTAACCGAAAACTTACTTGCTATAACGGCGGCAGTAACATCTGAAATCGCTTTAATATATATATCATTTGTTTCGACAGGAGGTTTGGTGGAATCATACTTTATAGTGCGGCCGGAGACATTTGCATCCAATGCAACAGACTTATAATAAAAAACTATATTCATCGTTCCATTCGTATCAACGGCGCCAACATCCAATCCCACTACTTGGTCTGTCTTCGAATTGTATTTAGCCATTTTGTCTTTATAAGTTTGCACCACCTCATAAACATTAGTCAATTTCATTTCATGGTGTTGGCCGACTTTGAGACGAAGCTTCAAATCAATCTTTTCTTTAGGTTTTTGATTTTCCTGAATACTAAAAAGAACGATAGCAGCAACTATAATACCGACAAGAATGATAAGAATAATATTTTTGGCACTCATTTAACCTCCTTACTGTTTAAACATTTCTAAATCAAAAACCTCAACATCAAAAAAAATTATAGCAAAAGACTTTTAATTTCTCAAACTTTAAAAGCCTTACTTGGCACAAAACAAATTTGACACTTCGAAAAATTGAAACGCGCAAAGAAAAAGGCTTTTTTGCGCAAATCCTTTAAAAACAAGCATTTAACGTTGATTGCCTGCAAAACTTTTAGTAAAATCCTTAATAGATAAAGCAACAGATTCTTTATTTAAAGGATGGTGGTATGAAAAAGACACTTTTTTCGGCGGGGATTCTTGTATCTTTATTTCTCTTCACTGCTTCTGTTTATTCCTTTGACAGTACACCAATCGGCTGGAACACCGGCAATATTTTTTATAACTGCACACAACCAACGTGGGCAACAAATGTTTACTCCACAATATTTACACCTCCGTATGATTATAAGCTTGATGACGCTGCTGATGTGCCGGACGAGGTAATGGCATACGCAGGCGCGGGAACGCCATATCCGCCGCATTGGTTTTATACTGTTTACGGCGATTTCGACCGCAATGGAGAGGTAAATTTATACGACCTCGATACCTTTGCTGATTACTGGCTGATGACAGACTGCAACGCAATTGCTGACACAGATTATGACAACGACTGCAATGTGAACTTCTATGAATTTTCGCTAATGGCAGAAAACTGGATGGAATAGTAAAATCAAAAATCAAATATAAAAAATCAAAATTTAGGAATTTACTGTTTTTATGAACCCTGCCGTGGTCCCCTGCGAGGATTAAAATGACGGCAGGGCTAATCGACGTAGATTTACGCTAATGCTCCGACCGCCTGCGCGGAAATGACAAAGAATGTTTTGGATCTATCTATCCACACGCGCAGTGCCGCCGGCCATAATTTTTTCGACATCGGACAGGCTAACCGTCGTTGTGTCGCCGGGCGTTGTCATAGCCAGCGCACCGTGAGCTGCGCCGTATTCAACTGCCTGCTGACCAGTTTTGCCTTCCATCAGGCCGTAAATTAATCCTGATGCGAAACTGTCGCCGCCGCCGACACGGTCGTAAATCTCCAGATTTTCGCGGAGTGTCGCTTCATAGAAATTGCCGTCTGAATAAAGTATTGCGCCCCAGTCATTAACGCTTGCGGTTTTTGCGTTTCGCAGCGTTGTGGCAACGGCTTTGAAATTCGGGAATTGTTTTACCGCTTCGAGAATCATCTTTTTGAAATTTGACGGATCAAGTTTTGAAAGATGTTTGTCCATTCCCGGAACTTCCAAACCAAGACATGCTGTAAAATCTTCCTCGTTGCCCATCATTACATCGATGTATGGAGCGAGTTTGCGATTTACTTCCTGCGCCTTTTTCTGGCCGCCGATAGATTTCCATAAGCTCGGCCTGTAATTCAAATCATACGAAACTATCGTGCCATATTTTTTCGCTGTCGTAACAGCTTCTATTATCACATCCGCTGTCGTTTCGGAAAGCGCGGCGAAAATTCCGCCTGTGTGGAACCATCGCACACCCGCTTTGCCGAAGATTTCTTCCCAATCGATATCGCCCTTCTTCAAATTTGAAGCAGCCGAATGGCCTCTGTCGCTGCAACCTTTGGCGGCTCTTACGCCGAAACCGCGTTCGGTAAAATTCAGGCCGACACGAACATCTCTGCCGATACCGTCAAACGGCACCCATTTAACATACGTCATATTAACGCCGCCCTGCAGCATCAAATCCTCAAGCAATCTGCCAACAGGATTATCCGGTATCGCGGTAACAATCGCGGCGCGTTTATTGAAACATCTGCGAAGACCTCTTGCAACGTTATATTCGCCGCCACCTTCCCAGACTTTAAATTCTCTTGTTGTGTGAATTCTGTTATCGCCGGGGTCGAGACGAATCATTACTTCGCCGAGCGAAAGAATATCGTATCTGCAATTCGCTGCGGGTTTAATATCCAAAGCTGACATTCTATTTGCCTCCTCTGATTTGATTAATCATATCAATCGTCTCTTTTACTTTCTTCGCAATTCCAGTCCAGTCTTTTGCGGCAATCAATTCTTTTGTAATCAGTTTCGAGCCCATACCAGCGCAAACGATGCCGGCCTTGAACCATTCGGTCAGACTTTCCTTTGTCGGTGAAACACCGCCGGTCGGCATAATTTCCGTCCATGGGCACGGGCCTTTTACAGCCTTTACAAAATCAGGGCCGCCGATTGTTTCGCCGGGGAAGATTTTTACGATTTCAACGCCGAAAGTATGCGCTCTTTGAATTTCCGTTACTGTTCCACAGCCGGGCGAATACGGAATTTTTCGGCAGTTGCACATTTTTGCGGTGTCTTCATCAAAACACGGGCCGACAATAAAATCGGCGCCTGCGGAAATGTACATCGCGGCTGTCGGAGCATCACAAATTGAGCCGACGCCCAAAATAATATCTTTGCGTTCGGCGTCTCTATATTCGGCTAATTTTGTGAATGTGTTTATCGCTCTGTCGCCGCGGTTGGTAAACTCAATGCACTTCGCGCCGCCATCTGCACAGGCCGTTACGATATTTTTCACGGTTTCAAAATCATTGTGATAAAAAACCGGAATCAAACCAATTTTCTTCATGGCTGTTAAAACGTCAAGTCTTGAATGCCTTGCCACAGTTTGACCCTTTCAAAAAACAATTAACAAAACAGGATTGTAATATAATTATCAAAATTATCAAGTTAAAGATTTGGCAATACTTTGGACAAACCGCACCTGCGGCGAGTAAAGCCCCCACCCTATAAAACTGGCTTTACGAACCCTGCCATAGTGATGGCAGGGCTGATATGGAACGACCTTTGTCAAATCAATTTTGTAATATATTTTTCTTTCATTTTTTTTAATCTTTTTTTTATTAACAAACAAGGTACAGGCTGCTTCGACGATGAATCAGTCTGATATTCGTGGATTATCCTTTGTTAAAGGACAGAGCCGACAGTGATATTCTTCGTCCGGAATCGTGCCTTCTAAAATCGTGAGTCCGGCAAGCATAAAACCTGCCTGTCAACATAGCTCGCATCGATACATTTTTTCGTAAGACTGAAATGAGTATTAATCGGCGTGGGCACATAAACGACATCGGCTTTGCCTTTGATGCCGGCCAAGAGTTTATCGGTGTCATCGTAAACGGGAATGCCTTTTTCCAAACATGCTGCCCTGCCGGGAGAGTGCCTTGAAGGATTGCTGCTGACGGCGACAAGGCTGATTGCATCGGGAATTTCCCATATCCATTTAATCAGATTAAATGCGTAGCCCCCTGCGCCAATCATCGCCAGTTTGACCATAAAAATCCTTTATTTGGACAAAACAACCACTTCCTCTTGGTAACCTTTTTTCACCTAAATATCAATAAAAATAACACTTTACAGCAAAAAATGGCTATATTGGAAATTTGTCCTAATTTTTGGGATTATTGGCGTAAATGGAGTCATCTCCGCCGCCTAAAACGGCGTAAAGTCTGGCCTGATTAGTGATTTTTGCCAATCTATATGAAACGAGTCCCTGCTGGGCGGCATAAAGCGACCGCTGGGCATCAATCACCGACAAATAATTATCAATTCCCTTCAAATATCGCGTGTTCGACAGGTGATAAGTATCTTCCTGTGCTTTTGTCAATGACCGCTGCGCGGCTAACTGCGATTCGATAGTGCCCTGAACCGCAAGAGCATCGGCAACCTCCTTGAACGCCTGCTGAATCGTACGTTCATATTTCGTAAGAGCTATCTTCCGGTCTGTCTTTGTAACAGTCAGCGCCGACCATGCACGCGGGTCAAAGATAGGCATTGTAATTTGCGGCGCGAACGTCCACGTTGTCGAGCCATTGGAAAACAAACCGCTCAACTGCGTACTTGACGTGCCAATCGAACTTGTCAGAGCTATACGCGGAAACAGAGCTGCGCGTGCGGCGCCGATATTCGCATTAGCCGCTAACATCATATTCTCGGCCTGAAGAACGTCAGGACGGCGCAACAGTACATCCGAAGATATTCCTGCTGAAATTTCCTGCGGCTGGGCAACGGCGTCCAACGTCGCAGGCAAAAAATCATCCGGCACTGTCGAACCAACCAAAAAATCCAAGGCATTCTTATCCTGCGCAGCCAATCTGGTGTAAAGCGAAACATCAACACGAGCTGAATCAACACGCGTCTGCACCTGGAGCAAATCAATCTCCTGCGAAAGACCAATATCATAACGCTTCTTAATCAAATCATAAGCAGCCTGCTGCGAATCCAATGTGGACCTCGCGATTTGAAGACTTTCGTTATCAGCAGCAAGTGTCAGATATGCGTTGGCAACCTGCGATATCAGGGTAATCTGCGAACTGCGGCGAGCCATTTGAGAAGCAAAGAACTCCTGCAAAGCGGCATCCTTCAAGCTACGGATATATCCAAAGAAATCGATTTGCCATGAAGCCATGCCTAATTCAACGTTATATGTTTTTTTCGTCAACGACACTCCCTGACCAGACAAATCAGCAGGCAAATGCGTTTTAGTAAGTCCGGCGTTCGCGTTAATAACCGGGAAAAGTTCTGCACGCTGTATGCCGTACATTCCTTGTGCTCTTTCAACATTTAACGCGGCAAGACGCAAATCACGATTATTCTTCAACGCCATATCGATAACCGTTTGCAATTTCGCATCAGTGAAGAATTGCTGCCATGTAATTTTATCCACTGCCGGAGCGTTAGCGTCTGTTTTAATTTCCTTATAAGCATCACCTTTCGGCCACTCGGTCGGGACAGGCGATTCCGGTCTTGTGTATTTAGGCGCCATCGAACAACCTGTTACACTAACCATTAAAGTTAAACCAATAATCCAATATAACTTTTGCATATTACTGCACCTCCTGTGAAGAAGCCGAATCCAACTCGGCAATCGTTACCGGCTGCTGATGCTTTTTCGCAAATAAGCGATTTACAAGCACAAAGAACAGCGGAATAAATATTAAGTCAATAAAAGTCGCTGAAAGCATACCGCCGCAAACGGCCGTTCCAATCGCGTTTTGAGCGCCGGCACCTGCGCCTGTCGAAATCGCCAAGGGCAAAACGCCAAAGAAAAATGCCAATGACGTCATCATAACAGGTCTGAATCTTGTCTTCACGGCTCCGAGCGTTGCTTCAATCAGCCCTTCACCCTGATCAATACGATGCTGCGCGAACTGAATAATCAAAATCGCGTTCTTCGTGGACAAACCAAGAGTGGTAAGGAATCCAATTTGGAAATAAACGTCGTTCGGCAGTCCGCGAAAATGTGTCGCCAGCATCGCGCCGAATACGCCCAGCGGAAGCATCAGCATATTTACACATGGAATCGTCCAGCTTTCATAAAGCGCCGCGACGCAAAGGAAAATAATCAAAATTGAAAACGCGTACAACGGAACAGTCTGTCCGCCGGCCTGTCTTTCCTGATAAGAAAGACCTGTCCAGTCGTAGCCAACGCCCTGCGGTAAAGCTCTTACAAATTTTTCCATTTCAGCCATCGCTTCGCCCGAACTTCTTCCGGGAGCTGATTCACCTACAATATTAATAGACGGGAAACCATTGAATCGCTCAAGCTTTGGAGAACCGCTGGTCCAGCGACCTGACGCAAACGAAGAAAATGGAACCATTTTTCCGCTGATATTGCGGACGTAAAGTTTTTCAATATCCTTCGGCAGCATACGATAAGGAGCATCTGCCTGCACATATACTCTCTTTACACGGCCGGCCTGAATGAAGTCGTTTACGTACGCGCTTCCGAACGCAGCGGAAATTGTATTGTGAATATCATTAATTGGAACGCCCAAAGCGCCGGCTTTTCCCCAATCGACATCCACGTGATATTCCGGAACATCTTCAAGGCCGTTCGGGCGAACTTTTGTCATCACAGGACTCTGTGCGGCCATACCGAGAAGCTGATTTCTTGCAGCCATTAATTTTTCGTGTCCCAGACCGCCGCGGTCGAGTAATTGAAAATCAAAACCCTTGGACATGCCGAGTTCGGTTACCGCCGGCGGAGCAAAGGCAAATACCATCGCGCTGCGAATCTGTGAAAACGCGCCCATCGCTCTTCCGGCAACCGCATTTACTTTCAAATTTGGATTGTTACGAAGTTTCCAATCCTTAAGTTTTACAAATGATAAACCCGCGTTTTGTCCGTGGCCGGAGAAACTTACGCCTGAAATTGTCATACATGATTCCACGGCGTCTTTTTCCTGCCCCATAAAATAATTTCTGACAGTCTCCATAACCTGCTTTGTCTGCTCCAGTGTCGAGTTGGCCGGAAGCGAAGTCTGCACCATTAAAATTCCCTGGTCTTCATCCGGCAGATAAGCCGTAGGCATTTTTTTGAATATGTATCCGACTCCCGCGACAATCAGCACAAACACCAACAGATAGCGGAATTTTTTATTGAAAGACTGTCCGACAACTCCAACGTACAAATCTCTGATTTTGAAAAAATTACGGTCGAACCATTTGAAAAACGGGCGCATAAAGAATACGCTCGCATCGGCAGGTTCATGTCCTTTCGGAATGGGTTTTAACAGTGACGCGCACAAGACAGGTGTAAGTATCAAAGCAACCACAACCGAAAGCATCATCGACGAAATAATAGTAACAGAAAATTGACGGTAGATAACGCCGGTCGCGCCGCCAAAGAATGCCATCGGGCCAAACACCGCTGAAAGCACTAAACCAATACCTATCAGAGCAGGCGTGATTTGTCCCATCGATTTTGCAGTAGCCTCTCTTGGCGAAAGCCCTTCTTCGCCCATAATTCGCTCGACGTTCTCGACGACAACAATAGCGTCGTCAACCAGAAGACCTATGGCCAAAACCATCGCGAACATCGTGAGCATATTAATTGAAAATCCGAAAAATCCCAATGTCGCGAAAGTACCCAAAAGCACTACCGGCACTGCAATCGTCGGAATCAAAGTTGCACGCATATTCCCCATAAATAAATACATCACAAGGAAAACGAGGAGTATGGCCTCTAAAAGCGTTTTAATAACCTCTTCGATAGCTACGGTAATAAACGGAGTAGTATCATAAGGATACACAACTTTCATACCTGAAGGGAAAAAGTTGCTAAGCTCCGCCATTTTGTTTCTGATATTATTTGCCGTATCAAGCGCGTTAGCACCTGCGGCCTGTCGAATAGCCATCGCAGCAGAGGGTTTGCCGTTGAAAAACGCTTCGACATCATAAGATTCGGCACCAAGCTCCACACGTCCAATGTCTTTAACTCGCAAAATAGAACCGTCTGGATTTGTACGCAACGGAATACTTCCAAACTCTTCAGGTGTTTTGAGCATACTCTGCACAAGAATAGAGGCGTTTAAACGCTGCCCTTCTACGGCAGGCGCGCCGCCAAACTGGCCGGCGGAAACTTCCACATTGTAAGATTTAAGCGCAACGACAACATCCTGAATTGTCATTTGATAATCAATAAGTTTGTCCGGATTGAGCCAGATTCGCATAGAATACTGACTTCCAAAAATTTCAACTTCTCCGACGCCGGGGACACGCGAAAGTATTTTTTCAAGATTCGACTGCGCGTAGTCTCGCAAATCGTGTCCGTCCATACTGCCGTCTTCCGATATCAAACCTATAATCAAAAGATAATTTCGTGTGGACTTGCTTACCTTTACACCCTGTGTCTGTACAACATCCGGAAGACTGGCCATGGCAAGCTGCAGTTTGTTCTGCACCTGTGCCCAAGCAAGGTCCGGGTCTGTTCCCGGAGCAAATGTTAAATCGATACGAGAAGCACCGGATGATTCACTGCTGGCTGAAAGATATAACATATTGCTCAAGCCGGTCATTTTCTGCTCGATAATCTGCGTTACGCTGTTTTCAACAGTTTCAGCAGATGCACCCGGATAGCCCGCTGTAATTGAGATTGAAGGCGGAGCTATCGGAGGATACTGCGAAACAGGCAATTTATAAATCGCAAGACCACCCAATACCATAATTATAATGGCGATAACCCAAGCAAAAACCGGACGCTCTAAAAAGAATTTAGATAACATTTATTTACTCCCGCTCATTTGATTTTGTGCGGCGGATTTCGCATCCTTACCGTTTTTATATATAACAACTTTTACAGCAGCACCGGGACGAACTTTCTGGATGCCTTCGATAACCAAACGATCACCAACTTCCAGACCCGATGTTACAAGCCACTGGTCACCAATCGCGCGGTCAAGATTAAGCATACGTATTTCAACTTCCTTGTCTTCATTAACAACATACGCCATTGGATTCCCTTTTACATCACGTAATATTGCCTGCTGTGGAATGAGGATGGCTTTTTCCTGAACGCCTTCCTCTATGACAGCACGCATAAACATACCCGGCAAAAGTTCTCCTTCAGGATTCGGGAAAACTACCCGCAGGATAACAGAAGCCGTCGTCGGGTCCACCGTTATATCACGGAACTGAAGAGTGCCTGCCAAAGGATATGGCGTACCATCCTCAAGGAAAAGTTTTACTGTGTTTTTGCTCGCTTCGTTCTGGTCAAGCATACCAGTCTTCAGGTGTCTGTTCAATCGCAACATTTCCGATGTGGATTGAGGCACATCGACATAAATCGGATTCAACTGCTGAACGGTCGCAAGAACCACCTGTTGATAAGCAGTTACCATAGCGCCATCGGTTATACTTGACATGCCAATACGACCTGAAATCGGCGCGGTAATTTTTGTATAGCCGAGATTGATGTTAGCCGTATCAAGCATTGCTTTATAATATTGAATTTCAGCTTCAATTTGATTCAACGAGCTTGTCGCGTCATCAAATTCCTGCTGACTTACGGCTTTATCAACAAGCAACTCCTTATATCGCTCAACTCTCGATTTGACAGAAGGCAAACTTGCTTCGGCTCTGGTAAGCGATGCTTTAGCATTATTAACAGCGGCCTGAAACGGTGCCGGGTCAATTTGATACAGAACCTGACCTTCATTAACATCCGAACCTTCTGTAAACAAACGCTTCTGTATTATACCACTGACCTGCGGCCTGACATCCGCGATTCGATACGCAGATGTTCTACCAGGCAATTCTGTTTTAAGGACTACCGGCTGTGTATGCACTTTAATCGCCACGACTTCAGGCATCGGCATTGTCATCTGCTGTTTGCCCTTGCAGCCTGCCAGCAAAAACACACCCGACATAACAACGCCAATAAAGATTATTGTTATTTGCATTTTGTTTTTGTTTCTTTTATTCATTTTTGTACATCCTTTACAGATATTAATTTTCAACAGTAATACTATCTTTGTTTTTATGATTTTTACGTGTAAACAAATCATAAAGAACCGGCATTATTATCAGCGTAAGTACGCCCGAAACAACCAGACCGCCGACAGAAGCAATACCTACGCCATTTCTCAATTCCGCTCCGATACCTTTACCGGTTGCCAGCGGCATCATACCTAAAATCGCAGCCAACGTAACCATCAGAATCGCCCTAAAACGTTCGCACGCGGCACTAATCATCGCCTTGTGAATCAGCACGCCTTGTCTAACGTGAACGTTAAACTGATCCATAATCAAAATCGCGATATTAACAACTATACCGATGAGCATAACCATTCCCATCATCACGAACATCGACATACTTTCATCAGTCAACGCCAGCGCCAATATAACGCCGATAATAGCCAAAGGCAGCGTAACCAAAATCAGCCACGGCTGCTTGAACGATTCCAATAATGCCGCAAGCATAAGGAAGCATAAAACTATAGCGATAATTCCCGCTTCGCCGAACGCCATCATAGCTTCATCCATCATTTCCGCGGTTCCGGCAAATTTATAATTATATCCCGGAGGCAATTTTCCGCTTTCATCAAGCTTTGCACTTAATTCATCAATTGCATTGCCGAGCGGTTTTGTTACTGAAGGATTCGACAGTAATTTAGATATACGCTGCTTGTCCTTCCTTGTTATTTGTATCGGAGCAATCTTCTGATAAACATCGCCGAGATTAGTCAACATCAGAGTTTTGCCGTCACCGGCCGGAAACATAAATTGTTCAACCTGATTTTTGCCTTCCTTTTTATCAAACAATACTACAATATCATAATTGCGAGCGTTCTGTTTAAATGTTCCACATTCAATACCTTCGATATTCGCACGCAACACCAGCCCCAAGTCTGTCGCGGCAATGCCTAAATCCGCAAGCACCGCTCTTTTCGGCAAAACTCGCAGTTCCGGCTTACCCTGGCGAACCGTCGTGTCGGTATCAATATATCCGTTCTCTTTGGTCGCTATGCTCTTGGCATACAACGCGAGATTGTCAAGCACATCAAGATTCGAACCTGAAATTTCAAGTTCGATATCCGTTGACTGTCCGCCAATAATCGAAGGCTGCGAAACCGTTACAATACATTCAGGATACTTCGCCAGCTTCTGTCTTGTAATTTCCATAAGCTGCTCAAGTGCAATTTGGCGTTCCGTTCGCTCTGAAAACTTCAGAAGCAGCTGCGCAAGATAAACGCCTTGGGACGCCTGGCCTATAGTGCCTTCAACTCTGCCGATAGCTGTCAGAGTGTGTTTTAATTCTGGCAGGTCCTTAAGTATTTCTTCTACTTCATGAACTCGCTTGACCGTCAGATTGAGATCGTATCTGGTGGGATATTCGAGTTTGACGTAGATTTGTCCCTGGTCGCTTTCCTTGAAAAAGCTGAAACCGACCTTCTTGGCGAGCTTTAATGATTGTATGAATAACAATACAGCTACGAGAACAACTAATACCGCAACTATACGATGCTGCTCATTAAACGTCAACAATTTTCTGTAGCCGCTTATTATAACATTGAGAAAACGATTGAAGCCGTTTTCCACTCTCTTAAGAATTGTTTTTCTATTCGGATCAACCGGCTTAAGAATCAAAGAACACAAAATCGGCGTCAGAGTAAACGATATAAACAATGACACAAGATTCATAATGAGCATTGTTACGGCCAGCGGCTTCATAAACTTTCCGACCATACTGCCCATAATCGCTATCGGGAAAAGCACAACAACGTTTGTTCCTGCGCTTGCGATAACAGCAGTCGCAACTTCAGCGGCACCGAGCCTTGATGCTTCTTTTGGATCTCCGGTTTTATTCAGTCTGTCAACAATCGCTTCCATAACAACGATTGAATTTGTAACCAGAATACCAATCGACAATCCAATCGCAAGCAGCGTCGAGATATTAAGCGTATATCCCAAAAACTGCATAAAAAAAAGACCGATGATAATCGTCAGCGGCATCGTAACCGCAATGATAAACGTCGAACGCAGATTATAAAGAAACAAAAACAGAATTAAAGCAGTAAGAGCAACGCCCTGCCCTATATCGCTCCAGGCACTATTCACGCTGGCCCTGATAAACACGCCGTCATCGGAAACCCAGACCAATTTCATTCCGCCAGGCAATTCTTTGTTCAATTTTTCAACCGCCGCTTTGACCGCGTCAACAACTTTAACGGCGTTGGCTTCGGCTTTTTTGACTATTTTAATATATACCGCCTGTTTGCCGTCGATAAATGCTTTTTGGCGAACTTCTTCGGTTGCCATTTCAATTCTGCCGATGTCTCGCAGATAGCAACGTTGTCCGCTGCCGCTGTTTATCTGCATCGACTCGAAATCAGAAATTTTATAATAATCCGCATCAACCTTTACAGAATATTCAGTTCCTTTTTCCTGGATTCGGCCGGAAGGAATCAGCCTAACGCCCTGTCGTATTGCCTGAAGAATATTCAGGCTGTTGAGCCCTTTTTCGGCAAGTTTGTCTCTGTCGAGAATAATATGCACTTCACGAATATTTCCGCCGATAAGTTCGGCATCCGCGACGCCCGATATAACCGTCAGCTTGTCTCGCAATTCGTTGTCCGCGTAATCATACAAATCGTCCAGCGGCAAATCGCCCGTAATGGCCATATATATAATGGGCTTGGCGTTAATATCATATTTCAAAATTTTCGGGTCTTCCACATCTTCCGGAAAATCCTCATTTATCAAATCAAGTTTTTCACGAACATCCGTCGCGGCAATATCGACATCGACGTCAAGATTAAACTCAAGCAGCGTCTGGCACACATTTTCCATACACGATGAACTTACGTGTTTAAGGCCGTCGATTGTAACTACCTGATCTTCGATTCTTTTCGCGACATCTGTTTCAATCTGCTCCGGACTTGCGCCGGGATATATCGTGGTAATGGTGATATAAGGCACATCGAGCTTGGGCATCAGCTCAAGCCCCATTTTACGGTACGCATTCAATCCCAGCAGCGACAAGCCTATAATCAAACAGCCCATCGCTACAGGTCTT
Source organism: Planctomycetaceae bacterium (assembly GCA_021371795.1). NCBI lineage: Bacteria > Pseudomonadati > Planctomycetota > Planctomycetia > Planctomycetales > Planctomycetaceae > Planctomycetaceae bacterium. Next base: position 46,979 of record JAJFVK010000025.1, read on the forward strand.
CGTATTGATGCGTTGGAAAGAAACATTATTTATTCCCCTCCTGAACAGCAACCACTTTGCCGTCATCAAGCATATTCTGCCCCATCGTTATAACCATATCTTTTTCGCTCAATTCATCGCCGCTGACTTCTGTCATGCCGTCATTTTCCAGACCGGTCTGCACGGCAACCTGATGCGCCCTGCCGTCTTTGACTGTGAAAATTATATTTCCGTCAACGCGTTTCTGAATCGACACTGTCGGAACAGCAAGAGCTTTTCTTGTCTCGAAGATGACTTTTATATCCGCCATTGCGCCGGCAGCTATCGTATGCGATGAATTATCGAGTAAACATTTCACTTCAAATGTACGAAGCTTATTTTCAATAGTCGGACTTTTATAATATAGCGACTGTTCGCCGTGCTCTTTGCCGAAAACATTGACACGCATTTTGGTTTGCCCTGCGATAACTTCCGAATAATATTGAGCGGGCAGATACGCACTGACTTCTATCGAATTGTTATCCGTGATAAGAAGCGCAGGCTCTTCGGGACTTCCCATTTCGCCCGGCTCTTTGAATCTTGCGCTGACAAAACCGCTGATTGGAGCATAAACAACTGTATCAGACAGGTTCTTTTGCGAGATAATCAAATCCGCCCTGGCTCGCTCTATGTTGGAACGGGCAAGATCTATATCCGCCTGAGCGGCCTTTATCGCGGCTTTCAATTGATTGTAGTGCGATTCCTGCAACTCAAACGCGTTCGCGGTTACAGCTTTCTTTTCGTATAACCGTTTGTATCTGTTGTAATCAAGCTGAACTTTTTCAAAATCAACTTTAATTTTTTCCAAACCGGCCTGTGCCTGCTTTTCAGTGCTCTCGGCAATAGCCAACGCTTTTCTCCCGGCCTCAACAGCCTGTTCAAGTTTTACCGAATCGATGCGAAACAGCATTGTCTTTCCGGCAGTAACGTTGTCCCCCTCATCGACAAAAAGCTCTTCGATAGTGCCCGGAATCCTCGGCGAAACATAAGCGAAATTTTTGGCTTCAAGATTTCCCTGAACAGCAGCGTATCGTTCAAATGTTTTTGTTGCAATCGGCGAAGCGACTACGGAAAATTTCGGCTCTTCAGGAGTTTGCTGTACCACTACATTCGCTTTTTTCACAATCCTAATGTAATAAAACAGCATCCCCGCGATTACAATCAGAAGAAGGATTATAATTATCGCAGAAAGATTAATTTTTTTCGGCTTTTCATTGTTTTCCATAGAGTGCCTCGCTCGGGCTGTTATTTTGCCCCATCAGATTATTTAACACCGCAATACTTACCTGAAGTTGATATTTGCTTGTCATCAAATCCATTTGAGCGTTGTCTTTTTCGGCGGTTACCTCAAGAAGTTCCGAACTTACAACTAATCCTTCTTTCCATTTTTCATTTGTTTCTTCGAAATGTTTCGATGCCGTATCAAAAGCCTTCAGTGTAAGCACAGACATTTCTTTTGCGTTTTCAAGATTTAAATAAGCCTTATAAACCTCAAGCATCAAAACAAGCGTTTGCTGCTCTCGTTCTATAAAAGCTACTTTTTGCCTTTCTTTAGCAGCCTTGTATTCGTTTATATTGGCAAAGCCGTTGAAAATCGGCAAAGTGCCCGACAAACCGTAAGTCCAGAAATTTTGAAATACCTGAAACGAGTCGGACGTATTGGTTCTGCCGGCAAATATCGCCAGCTTCGGCAGGAATCCTGCCAACGCGATTTTGACTTTCTCTTTTTCAATTTGAATTTGTTTGTCGGAAATAAACAAACCCGGATTTTGCAGCATTGCAGTGTAAACAAGTTCTTCTACAGGAGCATCAGGCATCTGCAAAGGCTGTTCGGGAATCAGGTTGATATCAGCTAAAGGCGACAACCCCAGCGAAAACATCAAATCTCCTTTTGCCTGCTGCACGGCATAACGCGCTTCATTGACATCAATTTGTCTTGCCAGCACATTCAACTGTGCCTGCTGAAGCTGCCAATCGGTAACAAGTCCTTCATTGTACAGCGATTCAATTTCACTTTGCAACCCCTGCGTCGAACTTAATTGACTTTCAAGAGCCAGCTGCATCTCCTGCAAAGACAGGCAATGATAATAATTAACTATCACGTCGAGAATAATTGTCTGTCTTGTATATTGGCTGACAATTTTTGTCAGCTCTTCGCCGCGTTTATACATTTCATACAGAAACCACGTCTGCGGGTCGAATACAGATAACTGCATCTGCCAGGTAACGTCTTTTATCGCCCTGTCGTGAGTAGCCGCGGCAGCACCGCCAAATTTAGTCATAGGTGTTCTGTTCCACCTTGTCTCTGAATAATCGAGATTTATCACGGGCAGGAAATTTGCAAAAGCGACTTTCCGTTCAAGTCCGGATATTTTTTCTTCGATTGCAGATATCCGTATCTCAAGATTATTCTGCAAAGCGATAGATACACAGTCGTTCAGGCCGTACGCAGGCTTCATCGATAAAACATCGTTGGTTTCACTTTTCAGCGATGCACTGAATGCTCCGGCGTGCTCCTGCCTGACCAGACGGTCATTGACTTTCTGGCAGCCGGCCTGGAAAATTACCAGCAATGAAATCACAAACAAAATGTTTTTATTTCTGTTCATTAATTTATCAACATACCACAGAAAAGATTCTCAATCTTTGCAAGCCCATCCTGTACATTGGCCTTATTATAATTCACTGATGATTCCATAATATAAGTCTGAAGCGATGCCTCTAACGAAAGAACATAAATATTGGTATCCACAGGTTTAAAAAATTTCTTTGCAATTCCAGCATTAATAACTTCTACAAGCTTATTTCGCAAAACAGTCTTAACTTCATAAGCCTTTCCTTCCTTTTCGTTATTAGAAGGCGTCAACGTCCCGTGCTGCGCAACGTACAACCTGATAAATTTCAAATTCTCTTCCATCAAGTCAATATGAGACACAATGTAAACATGTATCTTTTCATTTTCAGGCGTATCGCTTTCCAAAATCGGCATCAGTGACTGTAAAATTCTTTCAACGCAATCATTTCTCAATTCATCAAACAGTTGCTCCTTGCTCTGGAAAAAATTATACAGAGTTCCTACCGCATACTCCGAACGAACGGCAATATCCTGCATCGAAACATTGTGAAACCCCTTCTCTGAAAACAAATCCAGCGCCTTGGCAAGTATTTCTGTCCGGTGCCTGATTTTTTCCCGTTCTTTTCTTGAAATCGTTTCCATAGCAATTCCCTGTTTTTTCTTAATTAACCAGCTTAACTTTCTATGAACATATATTCATATTATGAATACTAATTCACAAAATGTCAAGCCTTAAACCTTATTCAGTGTAAAATCGGCATTCCCTAACCTGAAGTTAATATAAACCGCTGTATTTTAAGAATTTACAGCATAATTTAGGCCTGAAAGTCCTATAAAATTGGGGATATTTGAAGATTTGACCACAGCGAGGTTTTATGATTGTTATGCTATCAGACTTATATATAATTTGTAATCTGGCATTGCCGGATTAGGATAAAAAATGACAGCGAATAATAACGGTTCGTCAAAAAGCAGCATTGAACTGATTTTGCGAGCCTTAAAACATAAGAATTACAGACTTTACTTTGCCGGACACGGAACGTCACTGATTGGCACATGGATGCAGCAGCTTGCGATGAGCTGGCTTGTTTACCGACTCACCGGCTCGGCGTTTTATCTTGGATTAGTCCCCTTTTGCAGCCAAATACCTGTTTTTCTTGGCGCACCGATTGCCGGCGTAATTGCCGACCATAGCCCAAAACGCCGAATCCTGATAACCACACAAATTTTAGCTATGCTGCAGGCTTTTCTCCTTGCTGCGCTGGTTTTCTTCGGAAAAATAAATCTGATATGGATAATCACGCTAAGCATTTTAATCGGAATCATCAACGCATTCGATATTCCAACCAGACAGGCTTTCATTTATGAAATCGTGGATAACGAAGAAGATTTGCCAAATGCGATTGCATTAAATTCTCTTATCTTTAACGCAGCCAGATTGATAGGCCCTTCTATTGCCGGTTTTTTAATTGCAATCACCGGCAACGAATACGTCTGTTTCTTTATCAATGGAATAAGCTTTTTAGCTGTTATTTATTCGCTTGTCGCAATGAAAATTACTCGGCCTATTCAGAAAAAATCTGTGTCGAATATTCTTGCGGGCTTAAAAGACGGTGCGAAATACGCCTTCGGTTTTGTTCCAATCAGAACGGTATTGCTTTTTACAGCGTTCATTAGTATCGTAGCAGTACCCTATTCTGTACTTCTGCCGATTTTTGCAAAAGATATTCTGCACGGCGATTCAAGAACACTTGGTATGCTTACATCTGCGATTGGAATTGGCGCACTTGTGGGCGCTATATTCCTGGCGATACAAAAAAATCCGCGGCGATTCGACAATATAGTTGTTTTCGCCGGAGGCGTTTTCGCTGTTGGTTTAATAGGATTCTCCTTATCGCAGGTGCTCTGGCTGTCGCTTTTATTGATAGTTCTGCCGGGCTTTGGCTTAATGGTGCAGTCGGCGTCGACAAATATTATTCTGCAAACTATCACAGACGACGACAAACGAGGCCGGGTAATGAGCTTTCACGTAATGGCATTTGTAGGCACCGCACCGTTCGGCAACCTTCTTGCCGGCGTTGTCGCTGAAAGAATCGGCGCACCACACACACTGCTGCTGTGCGGAGTATGCACGATAATAATTATGCTGTTTTTCGTTTTCCAGATTCCGCGTCTGCGTCAACTGATTCATCCGATATATGTCCGCAAAGGGATTATACCTGAAGAAGTGGCACAGGGCTTGAGCACTGCAACGCAAATTGCCGCTGAAACTAAAGAGTAACTTAATGGAACGCAACTTTACGGCACTTGCACCCATCATACTTTTTAGGCTCAGACGACTTTTACATACTATGCGCACATGCAAACGCCTCAGGCGTCTAAAACCTTGCACTGTATTGCTCTGCCCAAACCTTGAACTTAGTATCAGTTAGTATCCAAACCTCATTTGAAAAATCTCTGCATCTTTATTTTCGATAAGCGGTTTCAACTTTGTTTAGAGCAGCCAGAATATTATTAATATCTGATTCGCTCCAACTTTCAAATAAATGTACAATAAAATGAGCCTCAACTGCTTCACGAGTATTTTTCATTTCAAAAGAAGGATTTCTTGGGCCTTTATAATCGGAGCAGTTCCATGGGAATCCGCTCTTACCAAAAACGGCCTTATCTTTGAACCACGGGAATGTACAAGGTACATGGTTATAGTCTGGATTAACCATGACGCCTTCTGCCGCCAGTGCCTTGCAAAAAGTCTGTTTATCAACACGAACTACATTTGAATCAAATTTCAACCGAACAAACCAATATGAACTTTCAGTATCCGGCACCTGCCAGCCCATTGAAACAGCTCTGGATTTCTTGAGGCCTTCTCTAAGAAGACCGGCCAATTTGCGTCTTTTCTCAATTATGCCTGGAAGTTTCTTTATTTGCACGCTGCCGATGCAGGCTGAAAGATCATTCAAATTGCAATTCAAGCCGGCGACAACATTGTTTTCAACAGACAAATTGAACGGTTTGCCACGGTCAGCAAAACGTCTGCCCTGCCAATGAAGCTTTTCATTGCGGGTGTAAACAACCCCGCCCTGCCCGCCGGTACAATGATGCTTGCCGAACATTGTTGAAAAAGCGGCAACATCACCAAAAGTTCCAACCATTTTACCTTTGTATTTTGCGGCGTGTGCCTGGGCACAATCCTCAACCAAATATAAATTATGCTCCCGCGCCAGAGCGATAATCGGGTCCATGTCAACAGGTTCTCCGCCTATATGGGCAACCAGAATTGCTCGTGTACGTTCATTTATCAAAGGCTTGATTCCATCAGCACAAACGTTGAAACTGCGTGGATCGCTATCAGCCATAACCGGCACACAGCCTGCAAATACAACCGGCGTTACGCCTCCATTATCGGTAATCGGCGGCACTATGACTTCGGACAATGCATCTAATTGCAGAGCTCCCAGGGCACAAAACACAGCATTGGTGCCGGAGTTGACGCCGTCGGCAAAACCACCTTGCATGAAATCGACAAAATCCTTTTCGTATTGCTTTTCTACAGGTCCGTTATATCCAAACGCCTCGCCGGTTTTGATAGCATCATCAAACAGACGCATAACGGCAAGTTTTTCTTGTTCGTCAAATAGCTTGCGAGGAGATAAAGGTTTTTCGAAAATTGGTTTACCACCGTCTATTGCCAACCGTTCCATAAATGTTTTCCCTTTATAACTTAGATTTAAAAAAAAATTATAAATTCAGAATCCTGGAAACATTTCCAGATGTGATTTTATTATACGCGGAAGATGATATTTTACCTTGCTTGAGCGCATCAGTTAACCATTCGACGTGCTGCATATCGTTATCAACCGCACAATAATCCTGGCCTAAAAGCAAGCGATCCTGAAATTCTTCGATAAATTTCCAGGCATGCTCTGTATCTCGTGAGAGCGCATTAAGGCCGCTGCCTGCCGAAAGGTCTGCGTACAGATTCGGATAATTGCGCAGCAATCTCGGTACAGCGCCGCCGGGCGTAACTTTGCCTACGGGGTATGAATTTTTATCCTGCCATTTTAAGTCGCCGCTTATTTCGCTCCAGAAAGCCTGGCTGTGACCAATTAATTTCAAATTTGGAAGTTTTTTCAGCACAAATTCCAAATATGGTAAATTTATGAAATCCAGAACACCATAGGAATTTTCATCCGGCGTTGTCGTGTGGAAAAGAACAGGGAATCCGACAATACTACAGGCTTCCAAGAGAGCCAATAAACTTGGATCATTCCAAAAAACTCGGCAAGCCATTTCGCCAAGCCCTTTACAGCCCAAAGCTTTGTACTGCTCAAGATATCTGACGAACACATCGGCGGTAATCATATCCGGCCTGCAAGGCAGACGCGGATCGAGATTGCAGAAGGGAATAAATCTGCCCGGATACTTCTCACAAATGGACAATACCTCGCCTATGCTTTGATGTTCCGCAGGCGCTTCGGCATTATTGAGCGGCAGAATTACAGCCTTGTCTATTCCTTTGGAATTCATCATGCTGATTTGCTGCTCGGCCGATAGGAATGGTTTCGTACCGAAACGAGAACAGATTTTTGGAGAAACATACACATGTGCATGAACGTCTATTATCATTTTAACCTACTCTTTCCACTTTATGGCTCTTTAATGAGCGTGCCAACGCTTCGAGAATTTTTATTGGAACTATTAGATTTTCGTGCGTTTCCGGCTCCTGCCTCGTTAAGAACATACGAGTAAAAGTTTTTATGCCTGCAAGATACGGATTGGAATCAAAAGTAATATTCTCAAATACGCCGCCTTTTTCACCGACAGCACCAATCGAGAAACCGGAGCACCCTTCTTTAATGAAGTTCAGCGTTATTATTTTATTATCTGAGTAAATCAGTTGTCCTGTTGCTCCATTTGGATTCCTGGAAATAAAAACCCGGTCAACATTAAAACCAAATGCCTTGAGAGCCATTTCAACCTGATGAATCCCATAGAAGAAAATACCTCCATACGGACTGTCAACGTCGCATACTCCATACGTTGCTCCGGCCAAAACCAGTCCCATCCTGTCCTTCTTTAAAATAAACTGCCTGATTTTTTTTTGTTCAGGAACAACACTAAAACTTGTAACAGGCGATCCTGTCTGTTTTGCTAATTTGAGAAACTTTTCACCTTTAGCAGAATTAAAACACAAAGGTTTATCGATAAAAACAGGAATGCCCTTTTTAATAAAAGGAAGTGCCGCATCAAGATGGTACTTCGGATGACGATGATCGACGATCAATGCGTCAATTTTGCCCAGCATTTCCAAAGGATTTTCGACAATATTCGGTATTTTCCCCTCTTTTGCAACAGCCTGTGCCAGTTTTCTTGTTTCACCCCACAAAAACTTCACACTGCAGTTTTTTATCTTTTTTTCAATGTTGATGGTTTTAGCGATAGCAAGTGAATGTGAATTCTCGCTTCCAATAATTCCTATTTTCATATATTTTCCTTAATTATTCAAAGTTAAACACGTCGAAACAAATGGGATGACTTCGCAAGGTATTTGCTGGGGTACGCATATCGGAAGTCGTAAATTACACGGCTGAAAAATATGTCGCTGCACCCATTTCACCCATTGTTTTGAGGCCTGGGGCGGCGGACAGTATCGATTTTACTGCATTGAGTGTAATTGCACAAGTTGCAATGTCGCCATTTACGCCACCGGCAATAGTAGAATCAATATTTGGAATTCCATTGACCATGATACGATCATAGGATTGCGGCTCACCGACGGCAGCCCTGAATTCGAGTGTAATTACTTCTCTGTTGCCTACAAAGCCCCGCCCTGTCTGATACACTCCTCGTGCCATGCCTTTTAGAATTGGTTTGAAGCCGCTATGAATATCAATATCTGCGATAATCGGCTCAAGGGTTTCTTCGTTTCGATCCAAATTCCAGCCCATTCTGGCGGCAATAAAATCAACAGATTCCGGAAGGCCTACATGGCGAAGCGTACCATTTCTGTGTTTTTCACGAAATTCATCGAGCGATAGACCTGCTCCAATTTTCTGCTGGAACGGCACACGTCGTATTGACGCATCCTGCACGCGCCAGACATGAATAGAATCAACTTTTTGGCATACACCTGTCAAAACTGTGGGCAAATATTCCATCAGAAAACCCGGATTAACTCCTGTGCCAATACAAGTAACACCGGATTGTTTGCAAATTACATCCAGCCGTTTCGATATTTCGGGCTGTGTCCGCCAGGGAAACGCAAGTTCTTCACAGGTCGAAACAATATGCAAACCAGCTTTAGCTAATTCAACAGCTTGAGGTTCGAATTTGACAAGGCTTGAGACGGTAGTAACAACAGCGACCTGCGCTTTCTTGCCTTTCAAAGCTTCTGTAAGGGAACTGCATATTGGAATACCCAACAACCCAAGACCACAAAACTCACCGAGGTCTTTGCCTATTTTGGCGGGATCAGGGTCAACCGCACCCAAAATATTAAAGACTCCCCGCTCAAGGGCAAAACGCACAATTTTCTGTCCCAAGGGTCCCAACCCAAGATGAACTATATTAATCATAACTTGTCATCCAAAATATTAGCCTGTACGCATGACTTCGTAAAATTCGATGAACGCAAATGGCCAAAGCAGTTTGAAATTTTAAAAAATGATTTATGTTTACATTTCTCCAGAGAATTTGATAAAAAACTCTTGTTTGAATATATCCGGCTACCTTGAAATGCGATGTAAACAGTAACCTTCCATATAAAACACCTGGCCAGAACTTATATTCCCATTTTGCGGAATTATGATCAGTTGGACTTACCTGGGAAATTGACGACAATCGCCCCAGGCAGAATGGTCCTGCTCTGTATCAACCGGTTTAAATTCCGGTGAATTAAAATTCTTCCATACAGCATGGCAGTCCACGTAGAGCATATTAATACCGTCGTTAATGCGTAACTTCTTGGGATGATACAGTTCCTGCCATTTTGCTAATGGCACTACCATTGAAGGAGGAATAGCAAATGAACTTACATTGTTAAGACATAAAATTGTACCTGAACTATTTTTAATCTGTTCTACCTTTACCTGCAAAACCGGCAATCTCATACCTGCTTCGGTATTTAGCGAACCGGTACGTTGATAACAACCGAATCCCGGAGCGTAACCGCCGCAGCCAAGTGCACGATGATTATACCCGTATGAAGGAGCCGTTCCCGAACAAAACCAGTAATACCAGTTCGAGTCTTTATTTTTTTGTCCGTACAACATATCCCTATGGTCGTATTTTGCAAATTCCACTGAAAAATACTTCTCGTAAACCGGGGACGTAAAAACTTTTCCGGTTTTGGTGTAAGGAACAAGTTTCTGCTGCCAGTAGACGTTGGTAAAATCATCTCCATCTTTCCCACTCGCCCTGGGCGGCATATAATCGGGGGGCAGAGTGCCTTTATTATCACTGATGTACATAAACATACTCGACCCGGTTGATTTTAAGTTTGTGGCATCAATAACTTTTATGGCCTGTTCACGAGCCTTCTGTAATGAAGGCATCAGAACCGCCAGAAGCAATGCTATTATTGAAATCACAACGAGGAGCTCAACCAAGGTAAAACCCGTTGATCTGATATTTCTTCTGTTCATCATTCCTCCATTTTCTTCAATTTTGCAAAATAAATTTGAATCTTGAGACCAAACAACTCTCGATATTTTCGTCTGTAACATTATCACTTCCAAAATAATATATACGTTAAATGCTAATCAGTACGTCATATTAATATAGTATAGCACGTATCGTAGATAGTTGTCAATGTTTTTTTTACTTTTTTCATGTCCCGCCGGTCGGTTCATTTGCTTTGCTACTATAGCCATCAAAAACTACATCCACCTTGCAATTTTTATCAATTATAGAATTACACTCCTTCGTATAACGTTCAACATATTGTTCGGCCAGATGTTCAGGCAGACTATCGCGGTACTTTTGTGAAAATCTGACTGACACAATAGCATGTTTGCTATGAGAAACACGTTTTTTTGCGGAAAAGGCACCATTGAACAAAAGTTCCTCTTCCGGAATAGCATCTTCTGTACGAACCTGCTTACATAACCACGGTCTCGCATTACTCTGTTCCAGAAGTTCTATCCACAAATTAACATCTTCTGGCCTTTTCACATAAAAAATCGCAATCAGCGGGACATTATGCTGCCTGGCAATTGAAGCAAAAGCCGAAAGACCCGCCCTGATTATAACCTTGTCTTTGACAGGTTGGTGAACATGATATATTTCATGGGATATGGCGTCCCAATTACTCGCATAATGCTGCGGCGACACCCCCATTCCGGTTAAATTCGCTCCGATACAATTCGAAGCACAGCCCCATAATGCTATATTTTCCGGCAAGAAATTACGGAGCCTCTTATAATGTTCCGCTGTCCACTGATAACGTAAATCAATCCACTGCTGGCGATATGTATTTGCCGGGTTTTCCCAGAAATCTTTATCAGATTGGTCGGGCAGTTCCATTTTCGTAGCATTGTAAAACTTTTCCCTGCAATGGGAACATCCACAGGTATATATATCCGGTAAAAATTGCAGATCATCGGACATCAGGGCATCATATTTGATCTTTTCCACATGTCTTCCGATAAAGGCCAGATAAGCTTTCTGATAATCAGGATTGTTGGGGCAGAAACATTCGTTGTTCCAGCCTTCATGGTAAACCGGTTTATTGTCCTTACTTGATATTTGCCTCCAATCGGCGAGCTTTGAACCATTAAAACTCAGTTCATCACAATTATCAGGATAAAAAGGCACATGATGCCTGTTCCTGATTCTGATTTCCCAGCGATCATTTACATTCCGTACTCGGTGTACAAATGTTGCGGAATGATGCTCAACAACTCTAAGACCATGACTATGGCAGATTTCTGTAATTCTTGCCAAAATCTCAAGAACGCGATCAAGTACCGGGAGATAATCCCACCTGAAATGGAATCCGAATATAACAACTGCATTAATCCCCGCCTTAGAGAAGATTTGCGCACGATTTTCCCATTTCTTTTCGATAGCATAATCAGGCCACTCAAGGTCTTCCCATGTCATCCACCAAGATGTGAATTTAGCCTCTTTTATCCAGTCAAATTTCATTATTTATCTCTCATTTCAAAGAAGTTACTTTTATAATATAATGTTATGCAACAATTCAATCGTACAGCCTTTATAAAATTATCATTTTGGACAAAAACTTTATTCTCTAAATTATTACTAAGATTTCAAAAAAAGCTCAGGGGACTGTATTAAACAGCCCCTGAACTTTATCACTTACTACCCATTATGGATTGTTGTCCTTAAGCCAATCATTAGCAATTATACCAAGATCCCTCATATTAACCGTCTTATCACTGTTCAAATCAGAAGCTATCGGATCAAACGGATCTGACATCAACCACTGATCAGTGAAAATAGCCAGATCGTCGAGATTAACTACACAGTTCTCGTCCAAATCGCCCTGATAACCCTGTCCAATCTTATGCACCTCGTAACAATTGGCGGGAGTGGTAATCACATCGCCGACCAAAAAGAAGCCAAGCGAACCAGTAGTTCCACTAATCTGTTTCTTTGTTGTGTCAATAGAACTCGTAATGTCAACCCACTGATTAGTCTGATATTGATAAATCTTCAGATCGGCCTCTGTCGTGCCAAGTTGAGCCGACAGCAGATCGTTATAGCGAATCACGATGCCGACATTCGAAACCGAAGCGGTATTTTGGAAATTCCAGGCGCCTATAACACGATAAGGATTTACCGGCAGATCAGAACGGCCCTCGCAAAGCAGATTGCCTGTCAAAGTTCCAGCCGTTGACGAATTAAAAGTGATCTTTGCACTGTTAATCAAATCAATATCAGTATCTGCGACATCTTCGCCCCAGTTGTAACTATTTGTTCCTGCTGCGACCGCAATAGACGGAAGAACCAGCCGGCCCTTGTTTACAGCGTACCATCCGTTAGCACCGCCAACTGCGTTATCGACAGGCTCTTGAACAGAACTCATGGAAGAAAAATCCAAATCTCTGTCGATCCCATAACCATTGGCATCGATAATACCTGAATTGGACAGTGCTCCGCCAAATACTACAGTACCCCAACCATTGAAGATACCAATATTGGCTCGCACTGTTAAATTTGTATAGGTACCGTTCATAGTACCTGTCGTATTTTCATTACCAAAATTAAACGTCGCTTCTTTAGCAAGATCACTATTTCCAATTATTAAATCCGTCGGATTTGTCGGCGTGGCAAAATCCTGGAAAGTAATAGTACCGCCACTCATATTGAACACGCCGTTGCAATCCTGATTTGCCAGCGATATCTTGTTGGTTAATATCGAGCCGCCATACATGTTGAACTCAGCGTCACATCTCAAATCTGCACCAGGCGACAAGTTGCCCACGATAAGTGAGGCATTAACTCCGCGGTCACATGTTGTCGTTATGGTGCCGGCATACATATCATATTTAACGTCACTATTATCGTGCGGGAAAGCACCGCCATATTCAGGCTGCATTGAGCCAAGCCTGATCTGGCCTATAATATTACCACCATACTGCCATACATTATTACGGTGTTCCTCCGCATTCAATTCACCAATTAAGCGAATGGTGTAATCACCTTCCTGGAGATACAGAGTTCCGCCGCTGGTGCCTGGCTCGCCACCGTCAAGGAAATAACCCAGGATTATCCCCTGGACATAAATATCTGCCCCATGGCCAATGGCATTAACTACCGGGACGTTGTTGTCGTCTACCTCACGGATAATACAAACTCTGTCATCATCGACCAAAACAGTATCTCCCCACGTTGTTCCAATTGGTTGTTCGAATACAACTCCCCAACGAGGAATGGAAAACCATCCCACTCCCCCCATGTCAAACCATGGCGTCGTGAGATCGTAGTACCAGTCACTATTCAAGGGATCATTCGGGTCCTCCGTGTTGTATGTTCGCCAGTCCTCAAAGAAATAGGATCTCCGTGGATCATAAGCAAACAGCCGACTGGCATTCGTCATTATTACTAATCCAATAATAATAAATTTTAGAAATAATTTATAATTCATGTCAGAACTCCTTGAGAACGCCTTTCAACTATGTTTTGGGAGGACACAATGTCCTCCCAAAACAATCAAAGTCAATACGTATTAGCGGCTTCTTTTTCTTAGAAGCGCGGCACCGATACCCAGAATAATAAGGGTGGTCGGCTCAGGAACACCTACTGCGAATGTTCCTAATGAATCTGTCGATATAGATATTATGTTGGAAAGCGAATCAACCGTACCCGGCAGAACTTCCCAAGCACCATTAACCAGTTTGTATACATTGAGTAGTGATTCATCAATGCCAAGCTCTGCTGCCTTAGCATCATCAAATCTGAAAGCAATATTGGCGTTGGCAAATGCCAGTTGGTCCATCTGCCATACTGCCAGGAATGCCAAACCGTCATGAGCAGCAACATCGCTGCGATCTTCGGCCAAAAGTGCAGCAGTGAGATTGCCAGCAGAAGCACCTGTGAAAGTTACACGGAAACTGTTGACAAGACTGGTCGTAGTGAAATAGGAATCGTCGCCCCAGTTATAGCTGCCATTACCTGCTGCAACTGCAATGCTCGGCAGAAGAAGTCTGCCACAATTAACAGCAAACCATCCATTTGTGCCTGTATTTATAGTGTTATAAATCTCAACATGGTTAAACTGCGAGAGATCAAGGTCGCGGTCAATACCATAACCATCGGCCTTGACAACGCCGTCGTTGTAGAGTCTTGCAGCATAGTCACTGCTTTGGACGCCACCCAGATCAAAAGTGCCCCAACCACGCAGCATGGAATTACGGCTATCAATTAAAAGACTTGCTGTGTTGGCCATCTGAATAGTTCCAGTGCCGGCAGCATCTCCGAGATTGAATTCGGATTGAACCGAACCTGACCCTGAACCAATCGCACCAATCTGGAAATTTCCGCCATACTGAACACCATTGAGTGTGCCGCCTGTCATGTTATAAATGCCCGTGGAGCCGGCCTTGCCGACTGCGAAGCCGTTCGTTGTTAGTGTACCACCGGTCTGAGTCATTGTTACGGTACCACCACCAGCGTCGCCAACTACGAAGCCGTTGGTCCGAGCTGTCATCTGACCGCCATTCAGGTTGATCGTGGCATCATTACCACCACCGATACGCACGCCATTGCTCGTAAATATACCGCCATTCTGGGTGACAACCGCTTCTCCGCCTTGTCCGATAGTGGACTGGTTAGTTATATTCAGGTTAGCACCATTTTCAACATTCATACTTGACGCTTGGCCCCAATATCCTATCCACAAACCTAACGCAGAGGCATCGCTGTCGACAATAGCCATATTATTTGCCGGATCATCACCAGTA
>JAJFVK010000026.1 GCA_021371795.1 Planctomycetaceae bacterium
CACAGAACGAATACCAAAGGTATGATACAACAGACTTGTTGACATGGCTTTATCTCCAATAGGTGGTTTATTTTTTTCCCATCTATAATAAAGCTATGTCTTTTTTTTGCAACCTACCAACCCATTTACCGGAAGAGCCAATACATTCTGTCAATTGATCAGGGCACAACCGGAAGCCGTGCCATCGTGTACGACAAAAATGGATGCAGCGTAGCAACCGCATATCAGGAATTTCCTCAATATTTTCCCAAACCCGGCTGGGTCGAGCACGACCCGGAAGAAATATGGCAAAGCGTAAATAATTCCATCCGGAAAGTACTCGAGAAAGTACCTGCTCAATCCTCGCCGCGATTGAAGCGATATGCTACCATACAAAAGACGTTCTCGAAGCGATGCAGAAGGACTCCGGTTTAAAAATCAGAGATTTAAAAATCGATGGCGGAGCCGTAGCGTAGATCCTTTTAATCCGCGGTTCACAAATCTGCAAGTTTTCAAAACACCGATTTTTCATTTTTGTTATTTCTTACGATTTCATTGACATTTTATATTAATTTACCTTATTCCAGTGCGTTCTGCTGTCGTTTTGTAATTTTTTTTGTTTATGAAACTTGCGTCTTGCGCGATTTCGTTGTCAAAAACGCGCACTATCGACTATCTACTAACAACTGACAACTATATATAGTATGTTTGAAATTTTGCGCACGCTAAAGCCTGCGCATAATTTGCGTAATTTGGATTTTTATATGTTTTTGACAAGAATTTTGACTGAAAAAATGAAAAATGCCTAAAACTTGCGTGGATTTAACACTGTTTTTTGCCAAAAACATGAAAAATGAAAAATTTGATAATTGCTTTTGTGATATGAAGTTGTGTCAGATTTTTAATAAAACGTGCGTCTTTGTATTTTGTAAAAAAATTGCCATAAGTTCTTTATTTTCGTTTATTTTTTCTTGCAATAGCACGAGTTTTCTTGTAGATTTTTAGTTTTCGCAGTTTCGCAAGAAAGCCGAACGGGCAGGTAGCTCAGTTGGTAGAGCAATGGACTGAAAATCCATGTGTCGCTGGTTCAACTCCAGTCCTGCCCATTTTGATAAGTTATAAAAAGCCAAAGACTTAAAAGTTTTTGGCTTTTTGTGTTTTGACTCAAAACATTAGGAGAATGACATGAAAAATAATTCATCGTTGCTAATGATCATACTTGCCTCCCTGTTTTTATCCATTAGCGTTTATGCTGAACCGGCTCTTGTATATATGACTCAAAATGACATTTTGTATCGTGACGCAAACGAAGCAAAATCAGACACTTACATTAAGGAGCGTTGTCGGCTCGACATATACTATCCGGCCAATAAGGAGCATTTCGCGACAGTGGTATGGTTTCACGGCGGCGGCATTAAGGGCGGAAACAAAAGCATTCCAGACGAATTAAAAGAACAGGGAATCGCCGTAGTCGCGGTCAATTACCGTTTATACCCAAAAGTTAAATGCCCTGTGTATATTGAAGATGCCGCAGCAGCCGTTGCCTGGGTGTTTGAGAATATTGCAAAACACGGCGGCGACCCAAACAAAATATTCATATCCGGCCATTCCGCAGGCGGCTATCTGGTAAGTATGGTCGGCATGGACAAAACATGGCTGGCGAAATATAACATTGACGCAAATAAAATCGCCGGCATTATTCCGTGCAGCGGTCAGATGATAACTCACATGGTTGTCCGGGAAGAAAGAAAAATTCCTGACACACAGCCTATTATTGACCAGTTCGCACCACTGTATCATATGCGTGCGGACGCCCCGGCTTTGATTTTAATCACCGGCGACAGGAATCTGGAGTTACTCGGCAGATACGAGGAAAACGCTTATATGATGCGTATGATGAAGGTTGCAGGCCATCAAAAAACAGAGTTGTATGAGATACAGGGACACAACCACGGCGAAATGATTAAGCCGGCATTTACCATTCTATTGAATTATCTCAAAAGTCGCGGGATTTGAATAAACTGTGTATCGATGGTACCAATCTGCCTTGTTTTTATAAAAAAAATTCAAATACCTATTGACAATCCAAAAATTAAGTGTATTGAAATATTAGATCATACGATGAGCGGTGAATGTTGCCGCTGCTGGTTAACCCGCCAAGGCGGGTGTCTTTGTTTTAGGAAAAACAGTATATGTTAAATGATGCTGATTCGTCAGCGGCTTCTGTCGAGAGTCAGGATTCAGAACCTCCGGGTAGGCCTTCGCCTGCCTGCTCCCCACAAAATTTAAATGATTTGAATAATTCTGCCGCGGATAGCGACCCCAATGACTGGAAATGGCAGGTTAAAAACCGCATACGGTCTGCCGAGCAATTGGCAACTTATCTGCCGGGCTTGAAGCGTCCACATATTGACAGCGTTATTCAAAAGTTCCCTATGGCTATTACGCCGTATTATGCCTCGCTGATTCGCCGGGCGGACATTTCCGACCCTGTGTTTGCGATGGCTGTCCCGCAGCCGCGTGAGCTTGTTGACCCGCTGTTTCTCTGCGACGACCCTCTGTCAGAGGACGAAGATATGCCTGTGCCGGGTATGGTGCACCGCTATCGCGACAGAGTCCTGCTTATCACAACCACGATGTGCTCGATGTACTGCCGTCACTGCACCCGCAAGAGAATCGCCGGCGCACGCGAAAGCTCCATCACCGCACAGAGAATCCGACAGGTTACCGAATATCTCCTCGCACATCCAGAAGTAAGCGACGTAATCGTCTCAGGCGGCGACCCGCTGACAATGAGCGACGGCTCTATCGAAATGGTGCTTTCATCGCTGCGTTCTGTGCCGACTGTTCAGGTCATCCGTATCGGAACGCGCGTACCGGTCGTTATGCCGATGAGAATTACCGATAATTTGGTTAATATGCTGAAAAAATACCATCCTCTGTGGATTAACACGCATTTTAACCATCCGAACGAAATCACTCCGCAGGCCAAACAGGCCTGTGCCAAACTTGCCGACGCCGGCATTCCGCTTGGCAACCAGACGGTACTACTGGCCGGCGTAAACGATGACGTAAAGGTTATCGAACAGCTCTGCCGGGGACTGGTTCAAATGCGTGTCCGGCCGTATTATCTTTACCAGTGCGACCTTGTCCGCGGCGTTGAGCATTTCCGCACATCCGTTCGCAAGGGTATGGAGATTATGGAGTACCTCCGCGGCCGAATCGGCGGTATCGCGATACCGACTTTCGTCGTCGATGCCCCTCACGGCGGCGGTAAAATTCCGATACTGCCAAACTACATAGTTTCGATGAGTCCTTCGCATACGGTTTTACGAAATTATCAGGGATTGCTGGTCAATTACCCTGAACCATGCATACAATCTCTGCCTGCAAATACAACTCCTGCGGAGCAAACAGGCGTATGGGAGCTTGCAAGCGGCAGAACAAATTTTGTCGCCCCTGCAAGAAATCACCGAATCAAACGGCACGAAAAATCTGTCGACAAAAAAACTGCCTATCTGTTTGAGCCTTAATCTTATGCCGGCAAAAAAACTGATAGGTTTCGTTTATGATTTGCGCAAGGACTACCTCGCCGAGGGATACTCCGAACAGGATGTCGCCGAGTTCGATTCCGAGAGCACAATCGACGCGATTCAGAAAACCATTGAATCGCTGGGCTATAATGTCGAACGAGTCGGCAACGCTAAATCTCTGTGCAAAATGCTCACCGCCGGCAAACGCTGGGACATGGTTTTCAATATTGCAGAAAGCCTCGGCGGCAGATGCCGTGAATCTTACGTGCCGGCAATTCTCGAACTTTACCAGATACCTTACACATTTTCAGACCCGCTGGTCTGCGCAACGACACTCGATAAAGCAATCGCCAAGCAGCTTGTCGCACAGGCAAACCTTGCAACGGCAAAATACGCGGTTGTCGAAAATGAAAAAGATTTAAAAAATATCAAATTGACTTACCCGCTGTTCGCCAAGCCTCTTGCCGAGGGAACAGGCAAAGGCATCGACGGCAATTCGCACATCGAAGACGCAAAACAGTTGAAAAAGATTTGCGTACAATTATTGAAAGACTATCGCCAGCCGGTGATTGTCGAGGAATACCTGCCGGGCAGAGAATTTACAACAGCCATTCTCGGCAGCGACGCAGATGCTTATGTTCTCGGGACAATGGAAATTGAGATACGCAGCAAAGATGAGCCTGCGATTTATTCTTATGTAAACAAGGAAGAATGTGAATCGCGGATTTTTTATCACCCTGTTACAGACTCCCCCGCCTTAAAGAAGGAAGTTGAAACTTTAGCTCTTGAGTGTTATAAAGTTTTGCAGTGCCGTGACGCAGCTCGTGTCGATATTCGCTGCAACAGCGAAGGCAAACCCTGTTTTCTGGAGGTTAATCCTCTGCCTGGAATGCATCCGAGCCATTCGGACCTGCCGATGATTGCGACGCAGGAAGGAATGAGCTATGATAAGCTGATTGGCACAATTCTCGATAACGCGTTTAAAAGAGCAAAGAATGGATGACATACTAATCTTACACAACACCTTCGGTCCCGCTGACGACCCGCTGTATCAAAGCAGAGCGGCCGTAATGGAGCAGGTCGATATGGTTGCCCAATCGTGCAAAAAAATAGGAATTAAATGTGCCATTCTTGAGGTAGAAAACATAACACATCTGATGAGTATCCTTGCAGGCCGAAAAGAAAAGATAATTTTCAATCTGGTCGAGGAATTCATCGGCGATATTAAACAGGCCTGTTTCGTGCCGTTAATCTGCCAGTCATTTAATAAAAGCTGCACAGGCAGCAAGACCGCCGTTCTTATAACCGCACAGGATAAATCGCAAACAAAAAATCTGCTGACTCAAAAAGGTCTGCCGTGCCCTGTCGGCGTTACCTTTGGGCCAAATGATAAATTCAATCCGAATCTGTTTAAAAAAGGAAAATACATAATCAAGCCCGCTCTTTCGGATGCAAGCGAAGGCATTACAACGGATTGCGTTGTGCAGATGCCCGCAGACAGAGAAAAAGCGAAAAAGATTGTTAAGCAGATACAAAAAAAATTCAACCAGCCGGTGATTATGGAGCAATTCATCTGCGCAAGGGAACTAAATGTTTCGGTTCTCGAAAAAGACGGCAAAATTGAAGTGCTGCCGATTGCGGAGATTGATTTTTCCGCGTTTCCGAAAGATTTGCCGAAAATTGTAGATTACGATGCGAAATGGCAAAAGGATTCTTTCGCATATAACAATACGCCACGAAAAATTCCGGCCGATTTGGATAAAAAGTTGAGTAATGAAATTGAAAAACTTGCAGTCGGTGCGTGGAACACGTTGGGCTGCCGGGATTATGTGCGTGTCGATTTCAGACTCGATGAAGAAGACAAGCCGTATATTATTGAGATTAATCCCAATCCTGATATTTCCGCCGACGCAGGTTTTGCCGCCGCTCTGGAGGCAGCCGGCATTCCGTATGAACTTTTTGTTTTCGCGGTAATTGAAAACGCAAACAAACGTTTGTAGGGGCGAACCTATGTGTTCGCCCTTTTTGGGCAGACACATAGGTCTGCCCCTACATTTAATAAATGCTATTGGAAATATTTATGAAGATAAAAATCAGAAAAGCAATAGCCGACGACCAAAAAACTGTTTTGGATTTTATCGTCCGAACAGATTTTTTCCGCCCTGTCGAAGTTGACATTGCCCGCGAAGTTTTTGAGGATGCTGTTTTGCAAAAGCCCGGCTGCACGTATCAGTCTTATGTCGCGGTTATGGGAAATAAAGTTGTCGGCTGGGTTTGTTTCGGAGCAACGCCCTGCACACTGGGAACGTTTGATATTTATTGGATTGCGGTCGACCCTGATTTTCAAAAGCAGCACATTGGCTCACAACTGCTTGCCTTTGCGGAAAAAGAGATAGCCGCTCAAAAGGGGCGATTATCGGTAATTGAGACTTCCGGCTCGGAAAAATATGTGTCAACCCAGCAGTTTTACATAAAAAATGGTTACAACAAAATGGCCGATATAGCTGATTTTTACGCACCAAACGACTCGAAACTGATTTTCACCAAAATAATCAGCTAATTTTTAATCTTGACAAATTTTATAGTTTAATTAAAATTTAATGTTTTCGGGCGGTTAGCTCAGTTGGCTAGAGCGCCTGCCTTACAAGCAGGATGTCACAGGTTCAAGTCCTGTACTGCCCATTTTTCTGCTTTGCAGAAAAATAGAACAGTAGAAAAGTGAAAGTTGAGAGTAGAGTAACCATAACAACTGTCGGATAGGCCAAGGCAGTGATTTATGGTTGAAGGCTTTTCTACTGTGATCTACTCTCTACTTACTACTTTCAAAAACGATTATGAGCTTCGCCTTTGAAAATCTCATTGTTTATCAAAAGTCTGTCGATTTCGCGGATAACATCTGTGGGCTAACAGAGCAATTCCCAAGAGGGTTTTATTTTCTTGCTGATCAGTTGAACAGAGCCTCATTATCAATATCCACAAACATTGCCGAAGGGAACGGTCGTTTCACCAAACCTGACAGAAAACATTTTTTTGGCATCGCCAGAGGTTCTGTACAGGAATGTGTTCCTTTGCTTGAGTTGGCCAAACGAAGAAAATTAATCACAGATGACATAAACGTACAATTAAGAAATCGCCTTGAAGAAATTGCTAAAATGTTATCAGGCCTTATAAACGGACTGGAAAAAAGAGAAAAATAAATTTTATCGGAATCGCTATGGATATTTTTGAAACCATCAAATCTCGTCGCAGTATCAGGCTTTTCAATCAGGAAAAATTAGACAGAAATTTTCTAATTGAATTAGTCGAAGCAGCAAGGTGCGCCCCTGCTGCGGCGAATATTCAATCACTCGAATACATCATCGTCGATGAACCAGATATGTGCAGCAAGTTATTTACCACTCTTGCCTGGGCCGGACATGTCAAACCGAAACGAAACCCGGCACCTCTGCAAAGGCCGGTCGCTTATATAATTGTCCTTGTTGACACTGAAATAAAAAAGGAAGCTCATGTAGATGCCGCCGCTGCCATAGAAAATATTTTACTGGCCGCATGGGGAAAAGGCGTAGGCTCCTGCTGGCTTGGCTCAATTGACAGGCTGAAAATTCAGGAAATTTTAAATATCGATGAGAAATATCAAATCAATTCGGTTATTGCTCTTGGCAAACCCGCTGAAACACCCGTTATGGAAGACGCCGGCGAAAGCACAAAATATTATCTCGACGATAAAGATGTGCTGCACGTCCCCAAAAGGCCGCTGAAGAAAATCATGCATATCAACAGATTCGACGGTAAATAACCGGCTTCTTTAATATTGATGCTCCGTGTCCGCATCGCCGGATACTGAAACTCCCAACGCTTTTTGAATGGCTTCTAAAAGTTCGTCAATTTCAAATGGTTTTTGAAAATACCCTACGGCACCATTTTTTAATGCATGCATTTTTGTTTCTTCAGAATCCGATGCTGTTACGATAATAATCGGCGTCATGGCAATGGTACTCAGAGCGGCAATACGTTCCATAACAACAATTCCGCTTCTCGCAGGCAAACCGATATCGAGAAGAATCAAATCGGGTCTTTCCTGTATGGCCATCATAACAGCCGCCACAGCATCGCTGGCAGATACTACTTTATAGCCCGCTGAACGCAATTCCGCGACCAATGTCAACCGGCAGTCATTTTCATCATCAACTATAAGTATTTTTTTCTGTTCCATATCATTTCCCTCTGCATTTTTTATTTCGAATGACTCATTGCATTTGCGATTTTTCCCCGTAATTCTATCGGGTCAAACGGCTTGGTAACATATTCGAGGATGCCGTATTTATGGGCAATATCTATATCTCTGGGGTCTGAATGCGCGGTCAGCATTATTACAGGAATATTTTTACATTCCGAATTACCACGTAATTCTTCAAGCATCTCAAACCCATTCATTACGGGCATACCGGCATCAAGCAGGACGAGGTCTGGTTTCTCGGCTTCTATTTTGTCCAGTCCTTCCTGACCGTTCACTGCTGTTATGACTTCATAGCCCCATTTTTTCAGACTAAATGTAACGACTCTCAAAATATCCGGTTCATCATCAACAACTAAGATTTTATCTGGCATGGTATCGCCTCCATAGGTAAAGTGAAATAAAATGTAGTTCCTTTTTCATATTCAGATTCTGCCCATATTTTACCGCCGTGGCTTTCTATAATTTTTTTGGAAATCACAAGGCCCAGGCCTGTTCCGCCTGTTTTTCTGAAGTTGTCTTTAGTGGGTAATTGTTCAAATTCCTTAAACAGCTTTGACATATCTTCCTGCTTGATTCCGTCTCCTGTGTCTTTGACAGCAGTGATAATATTATCATCGCTGCGGGAAGTAGTAACTTTTACGCTGCCTTTTTCGGTAAACTTAAGGGCGTTGTTTACAAGGTTGGTCAACACCTGAATGATTTTATCCTTATCAAAATTTACCATTGGAACTCCATCATCAAGCTCGATTATAAGATCCAGGCCTTTTTCTTTTATCAGCGGCCTCATTGTTTCTTCGACGAGCTTAACAGTTTCATTTATATTTGCGGGCTTCAGATTAAAATCCATTCTGCCGGCAGTCATTTTTTGGTAATCCAGAACATCGTTTATCAATCTGGCGAGCCGGTCAACGTTTCTCTTTGCGATACCCAGAAATTCTTTCTGGTCGTCGTTGAGCGGACCGGTCATTTCGCTATATACAAGGTTTACACCTTCTTTTATAGAGGTCAAAGGCGTTCTCAATTCATGGGAAGCGGTAGAAATAAATTTTGATTTCATTTCAACAGCCTCTTCCATTTCTTTCTCAGCTTTTTTGCGATTGGTAATATCGCTCATGGCTACAATCACATATTTACTGCCGTCCAAAACAACGGGTTCGATAATTATTTCCAGCCAGAGAGTTATCTTTTCCCCTTCCACCAAAAGTGTTGTCGGGACCTCCTCGCAATGTGAGGGTCGATCAAGGTTTAATGCTTTTACGATGGAATTGCGAATTGAGCATTTTGGGCAGGATCTGCTATGTCCACAACCTTCGGGGGTTTCAAAGGAATGGATACAACCCAGTAAATCTCCGGGCTGATCACCGAGATGATATTGGCCTATCAATTTTTCGACAACGCCGTTGATTTGTGTAACTTCCGCCTTTTCGTTGAGTAGAAGCATTCCGACTGGAGCCGCATTAAATATAGCCTTAAGGTTGTCCTTCTCGGTTTGCAACAACTTCTCCGCCTGCTTGCGTTCGGTGATGTCAAGAACAACAACAATCTCGCCGGCATTCGGATCATTTATGTCCAGCATTGATGAGCTTAACAATACATTAACTACTTTCCCGCCTTTTCGCTGCCATATCGCCTCGATACAGTCTAAACTGTTTTGCCCGAGGTTGATGTAGAGCTCTCGACCCACCCGTTCAAATTCCGCCATGTCCGGATAAAGTATCTGCGAGGATTGCCCAATTAATTCTTCAGATGTATAACCAGATATTTCACTCATCTGGTTGTTAATTTTCCGGAAGATACGTTCCTTAATCAGCAGAATGCCTACCGGTGCTGCCGCAAATGTGCTGCTTAACACAGCTTCGCTTTGTCGGAGAGCCGTTTCTACCCGCTTGCGTTCGGTGATGTCAAGAACGGTAACAATCTCACCGGCGTTCAAATCATTTATGTCCAGCATCGACGATCTTAACAATACATTAACTATTTTCCCGTCTTTTCGCCGCAACATCGCTTCGATACTGTTGAACCCATTTTGTCTGAGGTTGGTGTAGAGGTCCCGGCTCACCCGTTCAAACTCCGCCATGTCCGGATAAAGCACCTGCGTTGAATGCCCAATCAATTCTTCAGATGTATAACCAGATATTTCACTCATTTGGTTATTGAGATTCTGTATGACGCGCCCTTTTGAAAGTGCTATACCAACCGGTGCTGCAGCGAAGATGGTGCGGAGCATAGTTTCGCTTTGCTTGAGAGCCTCTCCAGCCTGCTTGCGCTCGGTAATATTGTTCATCGCCATAATCACATGTTTGCTGCCATTCAAAACTATCGGTTCGATATTTATTTCCAGCCATAAATCTGTTTTTTTACCGTCTATTAAAAGCGTTGACACGACTTCTACACAGCAGGCGGACTTGTCTTTTTCCATTGCTGCTTTGGCAGCATTGCGAATCGGACACTTAGGACATGAAGTGCTATGTCCGCAACCTTCGGGGGTTTCAAAGGAATGGATACAACCCAGTAAGTTTCCGAGCTGGTCGCCGAGACTATATTGGCTTATTAAATTTTTGATAAAACCATTGATTTTTACAACTTCCATTTTTTCATTTAGCAGAAGCATTCCTACAGGTACAACTTGAAAGACTGTTTCAAGATTTTCCTGCTTTTGCAGAAGCTGTTTCTGATTTGATATAAGTTTGTTTTCTATTATTATAATAACGACGCTGATGACACCAAAAAGCAAAAATAAAATCATATTGGCCTTACTCTGATAAGCTGCAATATAATCGCTTGGTATATACGATACAATTTTCCAGTACCGTTCACCAGTTCTGGTTTTAATATCAGAGATGTTTTCAATTCCCAAACGTCCGAATGCAGTTTTGAGTGGATATACTGTGTTATAAACAAAAATACCTTCTTTATTTTCGAAAATACCGTCTGTTGAATTTTTTATCTTTTCCCACAGTTCGGGATTTTCTACAATCATTGAGCGGTTTTGCCGATCATTGAACATAAAGCCCCAGCATTTTTCCTGCTCGGAGTTATATAACCAGTATCCGTCTTTATTCAAAAACTGACTTTTTATATTCGAATCAAAACTTTTTTGGGAATGGTCTCCCACAACATTCAGAAGCGAAGATGCCATATAGTTAAGAACCAGCAATCCTTTTTTTGTTCCTGATTTATCAAAAATCGGAGTCGCAAAGCGAAGCATCGGATTATACGGCATTTCGATTTGTTCATTTTCAACATTCAAATCGAGTTTTGATATATATATCAGACCCTTATCCAGAACAATAGAGTCGGTAAAATAATATCTGCTGCTTTTGTCCTGCAATTTGTCTTCGGGACAGATTACCGCTTTGTCATTTTTGAAATCTACCCTAACGATTTCCATGCCGCCGATGTCAAGTACGCGAAACTGCGAATAAATTCCACGTGCATAGCCGAAATTTACAAACAAGTCGGTTAAATCAGAGCGTACTTTCCTGCCGGAATTATCAAAAATTTCAGTTTCTTCAGCAGAATCGGCAAGAAAGGAAATATCCTGTACAACTTCCCTCAAATAACTCTCAACGCCGATAGTCTCTCTATATATATGTATCTGTAGTTCCTTATGCAGATTATTTTTCCATATCCTCTTTTGCGCATTTACTATGGCAAATATCGCAAAGAAAACCACAATAAATGGAAGAGTATAGAATAATATCCTCACTAATTTTTTTTTGTACCGACCGCTGGTTTCATGATTTTTAGCCATATTTAAATACCCGTCCTAGAAATCCACTGTTACTGTGTCCCTCGAAAGATAAAAAACCTCTGCTTGCAATTAGTTTATCGGCCTAAACGGCGGTACTATTGCTTTGAATATCTGAAAATATTAACTTTTATTAAAGTACCAAGCTATACTTACCAGCATGTTTATTATCGGCCCTTAAGCAAAATAAACGGTAACTTGCTCGTTGCCAAATCATATCTAAACTGTATAATCATCCACTTATTATGAGTGTTGTGTACTAATTTTTAAGGATTTTAATATGGCTAAATCATCAAATAATAAAGTCGTTCTCGCTTACAGCGGCGGCCTGGATACAAGTGTAATTCTGCCCTGGCTCAAAGAAAACTATGGCTATGACGTTATCGCGTTCGCAGCCGACCTCGGTCAGGAAGAGGAACTTTCCGGCATAAAGAAAAAAGCGATGCAGTCTGGCGCAATTAAGTGCATTGTAAAAGACCTTCGCAAGGAATTCGTTACGGATTATCTCTGGCCGATGCTCAAAAGCGGCGCGATTTATGAAAACGGCTACCTGCTCGGCACAAGCATTGCCCGTCCGCTTATCGCCAAGTATCAGGTTCTCGTCGCACAGGCCGAAGGTGCTATCGGCGTAGCTCACGGCGCAACAGGCAAAGGCAACGACCAGGTGCGTTTTGAGCTTACATATATGGCGCTCGACCCGACACTGAAAATCATCGCTCCGTGGAAAGACACGAAATTTGAACTCACAAGCCGAGAAGCGGCAATTGAATACGCAAAAGAACATCATATTCCAATCGACCAAAGCACAAAGAAAATCTATTCACGCGACCGCAACCTCTGGCACATCAGCCACGAAGGCGCAGAACTCGAAGACCCGGCAAACGAACCATTGGATCGCCTGTTTGTCTTGTCGAATCCTGTTACAAAAGCGCCGAACAAACCGGAGTATGTAACAATTGGTTTTGAAAAAGGTATTCCGGTAAGTCTCAACGGCAAAAAAACAGACCCGGTAAAACTTATCGTCGAACTGAATAAAATCGGCGGCAAACACGGCGTAGGTCAGGCCGATATTGTGGAAAATCGTCTTGTCGGAATTAAATCCCGCGGCGTGTACGAAACGCCGGGCGGCACAATTCTCGTCGAAGCGCACAAAGCACTGGAAACATTAACGCTCGACCGCGAAACACTGCATTATAAGCAGCAGATTGCCCTGAAATACGCTGACCTTGTTTACAATGGCCAGTGGTTCTGCAAACTGCGCCACGCTCTCGATGCGTTCGTCGATGTAACACAGCAGAACGTAACAGGCTCGGTAAGAGTGAAACTTTATAAAGGCCGCTGCACACCCGCGGGAATAAAGAGTCCAAAGAGTCTGTACAATACAAAGATGGCCAGCTTTACGATGGGCGATGAATATAACCCAACTGACGCGACAGGTTTCATTCGTCTGTTCGGTTTACAGATGAAAGTCGCCGGCACAGTAGATAAACAATTATAAATTAATCACTGATTACACAGATTAAATGATTATTTCAGTGTAATCAGCGTAATCTGTGATATAAAAATATGACTATGATACCGGAATGGATTACGATTACGTTTATTTTCGCTATTGGTGCGTGCGTCGGCAGTTTTCTAAATGTCGTGATATATCGCATGCCCAGGGATTTGTCGATTGTGCATCCGGGCTCGGCATGTCCGGGCTGTAAAAATCCGATTGCCTTTTACGATAACATCCCCCTGCTGTCATGGTTGCTGCTGTTGGGCAAATGCAGAAAATGCAAGACGCCGATTTCGCCGAGATATTTTATAGTAGAGCTGTTCACGGCGGTTGTTTTCGTTGGATTTTATTTGCTCTATTTCCGCGTGAATATCAGAACAGGCCTCGGCGGATTTTTAGACACAGGTTACTTCCTGTACATTATCCAGATAATTATGTTGGCCGCATTTATCGCCGCGTCAGCGATTGACTTGGAATTACAGGTTATTCCGCTTTCGATTTGCTGGCTCGTTACGGCAGTTGGAATTATCGGTTCGGCATTGGCTGTTTTTGTGTATGACCCTGTAATTATCAGAAGTTACGACCTGTTTCCGTCTGCTTCAGCAAAGGTTGCTGCACTCTCGGCAGGCGCATTATTGGGGTTACTAACATCTTTGCTGTTACTTTTTACAGGAATTATCAAAACAAGCTATACGCAACAGTGTTCTGACATTCCAACCCCTGAAACTGAAAATCAGCCGCCAATAACATACAAGCACCGTCTGGAAATGTTGAAAGAGACAATATTTTTACTCCCGATAGTGCTTGGAGCTTTCATCGCGTATAAAGTTTACGAATGGTTTCCGGGCTTTCAGAATTGGTGGATAGATTTTTCGCAAGTACCTGTCATTGCTGGACTTTTCGGCAGTTTATGGGGCTATTTCATTGGCTGTGCAGTAGTCTGGGCAACGCGTATTTTAGGCACTTTGGCTTTTGGCAGAGAGGCTATGGGGCTGGGCGATGTGCACCTTATGGGAGCGGCGGGCGCTGTCATTGGGCCATGGCCGGTGGTAACTGCTTTCTTCATCGCGCCGTTCTTCGGACTGGTTTGGGCGTTCATTTGTATGTTTTTTAAAAAAATACGTCAAATTCCTTATGGTCCCTTCTTGTCAATTGGCGTGTTTGTGGTTATGATTCTACACGACACGGTTATGAACTGGCTTCAGTTCGTATTTTACCGTTAAATCTGAAATGGAATTTTTTTCTTTGTATAAGGAGATTGAAATGTTGGCTTTGAGAAAAAATGTTGTACTGTTGACGGTTGTGCTTACTTCGGTTGCTCTGTTGGGCGGCTGTACGGATTATAAGAAAAAATATAACTCCCTGAATGTTGAGCACCAGAATCTTAAGGGATTGTATGATAACTGCAAATCGACACTTGAAGGAAGCGCATCAGAAAAGGAAGCACTTGCAGGCAGATTAGCAGAAAGTCAGGCTGAACTTGAAAGAATGAAAAGTGAAATGGCAGGCGGGAAATCAGCCGGCGATGCTACAGGTTTCGGCGATCAATATGACGTTGACGTCAACGCTAAAGAAGGCACAATTACCGTTACACTGCCCGAAACGATTCTGTTCGATTCAGGTAAAGCGACATTAAAGGCTTCCGCAAAGGGCAATCTTGACGGAATCGTGGGCGTTCTAAAGGATAAATACAGCGGCAGACTGATTGATGTTGTCGGCAATACAGATTCAGACCCAATTAAGAAATCAAGTTGGAAAGACAACTGGGAACTGTCAGCACAAAGAGCTCTGTCAGTACTTAGACAATTAAATTCAACCGGCATTCCGGATGACAGCATCAGAGCTATTGGCTGCGGTTCAAGCAGACCTGTTGCTCCGAATTCAGGCAGCGGAAAATCAAAGAACAGAAGAGTTGAAATCGTTGTACATATGAAATAATACCGTTTAAAGAACGGATTTAATAAACGGTTCTACAGTCCCGGCGAAAGTCGGGACTGTTTTTTTATGACATCAATTAATTCGAGAACTACTCTGAAAAATAAAAATGTCATACAAATGTGCAAAATGCGGTTATCCAGATGGTTAAAAGAGGTATGAAAACTTGAAGAATGGGGTGGTTTAAGAATACATAATTTCGAAACCACGCAACAAGGTAATTTGCCGCAGAGGGATTCAGGAGCAAAATAGTGGCTGATATTGCAAAAAGATTTGAGAATAAAGTTATATGCCCTGCCAATGGCAAAATTAAGGAGAACATTACCTGTGAAAAAAATAAATAATTTATTACTGTTAATCTTATTTTTGTTTGCCTTCAATTCTGCCAATGCCGCTGAATCATCGGACACAAATAATGTTTCGCTTCGAGTTGACGGCAATAAAACTTCCGGCTTTTATGTAACCATTCTCGCGGAGAAAACGGCTGTCAATAGTCAATCCCAATGCGGCGAGTTTTCAGCGTGGTTTCAAAATGCCGAAGCGAGCGTAAAGGATGCAGTAGAAAACTGGAAAGCAACTGAATGGAAAGGCAATTCTTCACACGTCGAACTGACCGGCAAAGTTGAGCTGAAATTCGTTGTTGACCTGTACATAACCGTTATTTACGACATCATAAACGAACACGTTGTTCGCAAACGAATAGATTTTTACCAGGCCGATATGCCGGTTATTTTCCTGAAGATAACAAACCGTATCGAACCGGCAACTGCACCGATAAATTATTGGAGTTTCGACCAGCCAGATTGCAACGGCGGCAATTTACGAGACCTCTTTCCCGCTATCGGCTATAGAACCACCGACGGCCTGACCATCGGCCTTTTGGCTGATGCGGGCTTTAAAAATCATTATACGCGTATATTCCGCAGACGGCCGGAAGCAAACACGCAAGGCGGACTGACAGACCTCAAAGAACTGCCGGATGCCAGACTATTTGAGATATGCCGGCCGAAAGAACGAGCAGTAGGCAATAACTATATAAGTCAGACCTTTGGCGAAATCCTTTACAAGGATGAAACATCAACACAGGAACAACCAAGCGAAATCAAAGAAAACTTTAAAGTCTTCGGCCAATGCCAGGCGATTGTAAAAAATGGAGAATTTTGTGTAAACGGTGTCGCTGAACAAAAAGGCCACGGCGGAATATCACTGCCTGTAATCATAGACGAAGAAGGATTCTACACAATTCGGTTTAAATATCGTTCCACCGACAAATTAGCCACACGGTTGTGGATGATGGATAAGAATAGAGATGTTGTAAAAGAACTGGCTCTAACCTTTGACGCGATTCCAGAATCAAACGACTGGGCGGTTTTTGAAAAAGATTTTTGTTTGGTAAATGCTCTGGACTGTCCGGTTGAATTGTTTGTATCCCGTGACTGGAACAACAAAACCGGTAAATACGATTTCGCGTTTAAAAATCTCGAAATTCGCCGTAATAAAACAGCCTCAAAACCATTTGACCGGCTGACAATCGGCCAGAAACTTGAAAAAACAGTTTTCATTTTCGTTGATGATAAACTCAAAAATACAATGCACGATTTGCGACTGGCTTCACAAATTTATCTCGCTGAAGGACTCGGTTTCAAAGGCGGCCAAACTGAAAAAGTTTTTTACGCGACACTGATGTCCCTGATGTGGATTACGGAGCCTTTTGATTTTCAGCCTCACTCTGTACCCAGCATTTATTACGCTCCAGATATGTACAATCGCGACAGCGCTTATTCCTTATGGGCATGTTACAATCGCGAATTGAATGAAAAGATTTTTCTTCGATGGGGAGCTTCGCAGGGACCTGACGGGGCAATAAGTACCATTATTACTCCACAGATGGGCGCCATCGAAAAAAAATCCAATGAAGCCACACCTGAATGGCTGATGTGGGCAATGATTAACCGACGGCGTTATAACACAGTGCTGCCGATGGAGCGTATAATTAAAGCCGCACGATATTGTATGGACACTTTCGACCCCGACAGAGACGGCATTTGCCGAGCGAAATTTGTGATGGGGATGAACGATATTGTTGATTATCCTGAATGGACTGAAAACCTTGCTATCAATCAGGGCGTTTGGGCGGTAACGCTTCGTGTTATAAAAGAATTGAATATTCCGGAAATCAGCAAAACTATATCCGAAGAATACATCGAAAAAGCCGAAGATGCTTACCGAAGCTACTATAACCCAGACAAAAAATTATTTTGCCCGAGTCATTCAATTGATGACGTGATATGCCTTGACAGTTTGCATCCTGAATATATGTCGTTATGGCTGTTCGGCCGAAAAATTCTTACGGATGAAATGGTTGTGAACACATTAGAGCAGGTTCCGCTCTTTTGGCCGCGAGAAGATGCGCCTTTCCCGGCAGAAGGCAAAAAAGGCGTTATCGCTCCCATTACAATCTGGTTGAAAAAAGACGCTCCGAACGGCTGGAGTTATTTTACTGATAAATACTATCCTGTGATGAATGAAGAATTCGGAAAAACGTATGCCGACCATGCCTGCGATGGAATGTACTACAACGGAGGCAGTTGGCTGCGTCCGGAGATATTGGCTTATGCTGCCGGCAAGATGCACGGCTGGAAAAAAGCCGATGCAAGAATCGCAAATCGTCTCTGGGCTGAAATAAATCTATGTGAAAATTTTCCCACAAGTCAGGAATATCTGGCCACTACTAAAGCCAACGCAAATAAATGTTATCATCGCGTATTTTGCTGGAACGTATTTGCGCTGCAGGCACTGGAAATGATTGGCCAGCGAACACCACAAATGGATCCGGACTACATAAAGAATAAATAATAGCATAGTAGGTAAAATTATGATCTGAAAATCAAGGGAGCCTATTCCGCAAGCGGGATGACCTCTTGCATGTCATCACTGTAAAACCTCATAAAACACAGTTTAGATGTATTAAGCAGGTCAAAACAAGCTAAAATAGATTGGCACTGGTTTCAGAGCAG
Organism: Planctomycetaceae bacterium; assembly: GCA_021371795.1. Lineage (NCBI taxonomy): Bacteria > Pseudomonadati > Planctomycetota > Planctomycetia > Planctomycetales > Planctomycetaceae > Planctomycetaceae bacterium. The sequence goes on from JAJFVK010000026.1 coordinate 17,954, forward strand.
TCCCAGGATATTATGGCACTCATAGCAGGATAAAGAATACGCAAACTTACGATTTTCAACAATACGAGATTATATTGAGGTCGTTGCATCGTGATATGGAGGCCGAAAAAATTTAAAATTATAACCCAAATTCATAACTTGACCATTTTAGGCAAATTTGTTATTTTGTTCAGATATGAAAATAGTGTTTAATTTTATATGTGGAGGTGTATTTCGGAAATGATAGAGCTTGTACCAATATCATTGACAGGTTTTAGTAAACTTATGGAAGAAATGGCTCAACTCGAAAAAGAAGCGGCTGAACTGCGGAAGAGAGTCAGTGAAGCCCGTGAAATGGGCGATTTAAAGGAAAACGGCGAATATATTTACGGCCGGCAGGAATTGGGCTTTATCGAAGGCCGACTCGGCGAATTGAGGACCAATATAAACCGGTCGGAAAAAATCGATTGTACAAAAGTTCAATGCGACAAAGCCGTCTTCGGCACAGTAGTAACTCTGGTTGACCAGAATACCAAAGAGAAAGTTACTTATCAATTGCTGGGGCCAAACGATGCCGACCTCGACGCAGGAAGCATCTCCATCTACTCACCCGTAGGCGATGCTGTCCACGGCCTTGCTGTGGGCGATAAAGGAATGGTAAAAAAGCCGAAGGGCGAATTTCATTTTGAAGTTGTCGAAATCACTAAATCACAGATTGAGTAATATTCCAATTTAAAATTTAATATTTTGAACGCATAAAAAAACCCTGCCACATCTGACAGGGTTTTTAATATATAATCTTTCAACTTTTATATCCTACCGACAACGAGGCAGGCATTGTGACCGCCGAAGCCAAATGAATTGCTGGCGGCATAATTAATTTTTCTTTCCTTGGCAACCTTTGGTACGAAATCAAGTTTCGGATCGCACTTGGGGTCAACATTATCAAGATTAATCGTCGGATGAATAATCGACTTTTCTATCATCTTGCAGGTTGCTACAAGCTCAATAGCGCCGCTTGCACCCAGCGAATGACCCATAAGACTCTTTGTAGAGCTAATGGAAAGCTTATAAGCGTGGTCGCCAAAAACTTTCTTTATCGCCGTTGTCTCGGCAATATCGTTAAGTTCAGTGCTTGTGCCGTGCGCGTTGATGTAATCAAATTTTTCCTTTGGAATACCGGCCTGCTTTATCGCCAGCTCAATAGCCCTTACCGCGCCTTCACCTTCCGGCGATGGTGCTGTAATATGATGAGCGTCGGCTGTGGCGCCGTAGCCGAGCAGCTCGGCGTAAATTTTTGCTCCGCGTTTTTTGGCGTGTTCATATTCTTCGAGAACAACCGCCCCCGCTCCTTCAGCTATGACAAAACCATCACGACCGACATCAAACGGCCTTGACGCAGTTTCCGGTGAATCATTGCGTGTACTTAATGATTTCAACGCACAGAACGAACTAAGACCGACAGGAGACACCGCAGCTTCAGAGCCGCCTGTAATAACAAGGTCACTTCTGCCATCGAGAATGTTATAAAACGCTTCGCCGATTGAATGTGATGCCGAAGCGCACGCAGTAACAACACAAAAATTCGCAGCCTTAAGACCGTACATCATTGAAATAGTACCGCACGCGGCGTTGCCCATAAGTTTGGGAACCGTAAACGGTGAAACCATTCTCGGACCTTTGTTCAGCAATCTAATGTGCTGTGTTTCAATTTCCTGAATTCCGCCGATGCCGCTGCCGTAAATACAGCCGCAACGATCGAGGTCTGCTTTGGAAAAATCAATTCCACAATCTTTAACAGCCTGGATAGCAGATGCCACCGCAAGCTGACAGAACCTGTCCATCCGCTTGCCTTCACGATGTTCGACAAACTGGGTGATGTCGAAATCTTTCGCTTCGCCGCCAAATCGCGTTGAAAACTGTGAAACATCAAAGCTGGTGATTGCCGCTACTCCGTTTTTACCCTTGACTGCCGCATCGAAAAAAGTTTCGACAGAGACACCAATAGGTGTAACACAGCCCAGGCCCGTAATTACTACTCGCCGTTTGTTCATCATGTCTGCCTGAACTATGCTTGTTCTTTTTGTTTTAATACGCTGACGATGTAATCGATAGCAGCGCCTACAGTCTGAATCTTCTCAGCTTCTTCGTCTGGAATGCTCGTATCGAACTCATCTTCAAACTCCATAACAAGCTCAACAGTATCCAGTGAGTCGGCGTTAAGGTCGTTGATGAACGAAGTCTCACGTGTAATCGTGGACTCTTCCGCACCCATCTGTTCTGCTACTATCTTGATAACCTTTTTTTCTATACTTTGGACGTCAATACTCACTTTTCAACTCCTTGATTAAAAAAAATATCCTAAATTAACAATTCCTATATCTTTTATACCGTCTGATTATTAGGGCGGTAATATAACTGCCAACGCTGTTTCTTGCAATCATTTTTTTATTTAATACCAGCAGGTATTTTAATCCCATTACATCGCCATTCCGCCATCGACCTGCAAAACCTGTCCATTAACATAGCCGCTGTCGTCACTTGCAAGAAAAGCTACCGCTTTGGCAACATCTTCCGGCGTACCCAATTTTTTAGCCGGGATGATGGCCATAGCCGCTTCCTTAACCATATCCGGCAAAATAGCAGTCATATCAGTCAAAATGAAGCCCGGAGCTACGCAATTGGCGGTAATGCCCTTCTTTGCGACTTCACGGACGACCGATTTTGTCATACCGATAAGGCCTGCCTTGCTTGCAGCATAATTCGCGCTGCCGGCCTGGCCCATAATGCCCGCGATCGAACTGATGCTGATAATTCTGCCGAATTTATTGCGAATCATCGGCCTTAATGCCGCCCTTGTCGCCATAAACGCAGCACGCAGGTTTACGTTCATCAGAATATCATATTCGTCATCGCTCATCTGCATCATTAATCTATCTCTTGTAATACCTGCGTTATTTACAAGGATACCGATACCATTGTACTCTTTTGAAAGCTCTTCCATAACTTCGTTGAGCTTGTCTGTTTTCGTAATATCAACGCATTTGGTAATTACGCTGTAACCGGCTTCGCTGCAAACTTTTTCAAGTTCTTTAAGCTGTTCTGCGTTTAAATCCAGACCGGCAACAATTCTGCCCTGCTTGAGCAGTTCCATCACAATCGCCCTGCCTATTCCACGTGCGGCACCTGTTACAACCGCTAATCTTTTTTCTTCAGCCATTATTTACTCCGTTAATTTCTTCATACTTTCAACATCATTTACATTTACAATATCCGTTCTCCTGCTGATTCTTCTCATCAATCCTGTAAGCACTTTGTTCGGTCCGATTTCGTAAAATTTCGTTACGCCATCGGCCAGAAGTTTTTCCATACACTTCTGCCAAAGCACCGCGCCTGTCAACTGCTTTACAAGTCCCTGTGCAATCTCATCTTTATTCCAATAATATTCCGCGTTCACATTCGCGATTACAGATATATCTTTCGGGTCGTTGATTTTGCATTGAGCAATCGCCTGTTTGAGTTCTTCAGCGGCAGGCTTCATCATTTCAGAATGAAACGCACCGGCAACTTTCAGCTCAATCGCCTTCATTGCTCCGTATTTTTCAGCGAGTCCAAGCGCACGTTTGCACGCGTCAACCGCTCCGGTAATAACAATCTGTCCCGAGCAGTTAAAATTCGCACAGCTCAAAAGCTCGCCCTGCGATGCTTCCGCACAAAGCTTTCCGACAACGTCAGCTTCAAGGCCGATGATGCTTACCATCGAACCCTTTGTTGCGTCAGCCGCGGCCTGCATTGCCTGTCCGCGTTTCTGCACAAGTTTCAGGCCGTCTTCAAAACTGATTAAGCCTGCTGCATACAACGCTGTGTACTCGCCGAGACTTAGCCCCGCGGTTACGTTCGCCGGTTTGAGCAGACCTTTCGATTTAAGAACTTCCAGAACTGCGACAGACATTGCGAAAATCGCCGGCTGGGAAATCGTCGTTGAGTTAAGTTTGTCTTCCGGCCCTTCAAAACAAATTTGCGAAAGAGCAGAGCCTGTGATTGCGTCCGCTTTGTCGAAAAATTCCTTAGCTATCGGTTCGGCAGCATAAAAGTCCTTGCCCATGCCTACCAACTGTGCGCCCTGACCCGGAAATATGTATGCAATTTTTTCTGACATCTTCTTCCCTGACAAAATCAAAATTCAATAACGTTAGCGCCCCAAGTCAATCCACCGCCGAACGCGACAAGCAGAACAATATCGCCTTTTTTGATTCTGCCCTGCCGAACGCTTTCATCAAGAGCGATAGGGATCGATGCTGCCGAGGTGTTTCCGTACTTATCTATATTTATAAAAACTTTTTCATCCGCAAGTTCAAGTCTCTTTGCGACAGACTCGATAATTCTTGCGTTCATCTGGTGTGGTATAAACATATCTATATCGCTGACCGACAGATTGCAGTCTTTCAGACAGGTTTCAACAGTTTCGATAATTTTGCGAACTGCCATTTGATAAACTTCTCTGCCGTTTATTTTCATATAGACAGAATTTGGGTCTTCCAAAGGCTTGCTTACGGGGTTTCTGCTTCCGTACGCCGAGCAGTATAATGACTTCCAGCCCGAACCATCGGCACCGCAAGTACTGTAAAATATGCCTTTTGAACCGGCCGCATCACCTTTTTTAATAATCGCAGCGCCTGCCCCATCGCCGAAGAGAATACAGCTTTTTCTGTCTTTGTAATCTGTAATTTTACTAAGTGTCTCGGCACCGATAACAAGTACGTTATCGTATTTGCCCGAAGTAACAAACTGCTGCGCGATGCTCAAGCCATAAACGAAACCGCTGCACGCAGCCGAAATATCGAACGCCCAGGCGTTTTTCGCTCCGAGCATATCCTGCACAAAACAGGCCGTCGACGGAAACACCATTTCAGGTGTAATCGTCGCGTTAACAATCATCTCGATATCTTCAGGTGCTATCTTCGCGCTTTCGATGGCTCTTTTCGCAGCTTCCGTTGCCAGCAGTGCTGTCGATTGATTTTCATTTGCTATATGACGGACTTTGATTCCTGTTCTGGTTGTAATCCACTCATCGTTGGTTTCGACCATTTTTGTCAGATCATCATTCGTGAGCTGTTTTTCAGGTATGAACGAACCAGTGCCGGCAATCACAGCCCTAAACATGGAATCAGATGTTTTGATAATGTTCATCGACGCCCTTAACATTTGTTGTTGCCAGGTATTCTTTTATTTTGTCATTGATTTGCATTTTGTGGAATTTACGTACCGCGTTAATCGCATTCTTTATAGTTCTTGCCTTGCTCGAACCGTGACAAATCATCACTGTACCATTCACGCCCAGCAGCGGTGCGCCGCCGTATTCGTGATAATCGTACTTCTGATACATCTTCATCATCACAGGCCTGAACTTCAGAGCAAGAATCATAGATTGATTCATCAACTCGTGCTTGATAACCTTAAAGAGGCCGTCAACCAAACCTTCGGTAAGCTTCAAAACGACATTACCGACAAAACCATCGCATATCGCAACATCGCATTTGCCTTTGAAAATATCACGACCTTCGATGTTGCCGATAAAATTGATTTTTGAATCGCTTCTGATTAACTCTCTTGCCTTTTTGACTACTTCGCTGCCTTTAGCCTCTTCTTCACCTATACTCATAATGCCCACGCGAGGATTCTCGATTCCGAGAACGTGCCTGGAGTACATCGAAGCCATAATCGCGTACTGATAAAAATTCATCGGCTTGCAGGAAATATTCGCGCCAACATCGCACATCGTTACCGGCCCTTCGAAAGTCGGAAAAACAACCGCAATGCCCGGCCTGTTCACGCCTTCAATGTTTCGCATTCGTAACTGACTTGCCGCAACGCACGCGCCGGTATTGCCGGCTGAAATAACCGCGTCCACTTCACCCTCTGCCGCCATTTTGTTCATAATAGCGATAGAACTGTTGCGTTTCTTTCGCAGAGCTTCAACTGGAGATTCGTCCATCCCGATAATTTCAGGTGCGTTGACGATTCGGATTACATCCGCGTATTTCTTGAGGTCTTTGGGGCCAATTTTTGATTCGATAACTTCAGCAGGTCCGAGCAGGATTAGACTATCACCTTTCTCGATATACTGTATCGATTCTATAACACCGGCCAGAATTTCATCCGGTGCAAAATCGCCGCCCATGGCGTCAATTGCGATTCGCATTGTTAGGCATTCTCCTCGGATTTTGCAAGTTTAAGTGTGATTTTTGAGTTCACATAACCGCAATTCGAGCAGGCTGCGTGCGGCAGTTTGGGACTGCTGCACTTTTTGCATACTGATAAGTTCACAGCTTTTAAAGCCTGATGACTTCTTCTTGAATGTGTCCGTGTTTTACTGGTTTTTTTTGCCGGTAACATCTATAAATTCTCCGGTTAAAGGTTTATTTATACAGTTTTGCCCGCAGGCAATTCCACAGTTTTTAGCTTTATATCCTAAGCTTTTATTTTACTACCATAAAGGTTATTAAAAAAAACAATCCCGCTCAAACGGGATTCGGGCGTGTTCTCGCCATTTACAGGCCTGTTAGTGCCACATTGCTCAGAATTTTCGCATATTAAAGTTTAGTTTGCCTCCATTGTCAAGGACAATTTTTTACAGATATACAGCCAATAAAGATATTTTTTTGCTTTATTTTTTTAAAAAAACACATATCACCAATACCACTTTTTTACTTTTTTATTCTGCAAGTTCCCTTATTATGGTGCCATTATGCTTTTCGTTACTTATTTGAGATTATGTATTATTTTACAATTCAGGAATTAAAATGGTGAATTTATTTATAAATACCCTAATTAAAATGTTCTTTCTGCTAACACCATTTTTCGTAATGTCGATGGTGTTATCGATGACACGGACACTATCGGCACATGCCCGCAGAACTATAGTCATACGCACAATTCTGGCAATATTGGTTATAGCTTTCATACTGTTTTATTTCGGGAATATCATATTCAAGCTCCTCGGTATCACTCTCCAGTCATTTCAAATTGGAGCAGGCGCCCTGCTGTTTCTGTCTGCGGTATCGCTTGTTCAAACCCATCAACCGCCGGCCGCATCTGAAGCGGAAGACATATCCGTTGTGCCTCTGGCCATACCGCTTACAATCGGGCCGGGAACAATTGGAACATTGCTTGTTATGGGTACGGAAATCAGCGGTACTGCAAAAATTGTCGCCAGTTCAGCTTTATTCTGTGCCATTATGCTCGTAGGTTTTATCCTTTTGGGGGCATCACAACTGGAAAAAATTCTCGGCTCAAAAGGAATTTCAGTTCTTACGAAACTGACAGGTCTGGTACTTTCAGCACTGGCGGCACAAATCGTATTCACAGGGATAAATACCTTCGGCCGTTAAACTTCAACACGCAAACACAACCAATCTTATCCTTATATCTCAAAATAAGGTATTGGATTATTGAATTTTCCTATTGAAAGATGGACAAAAATAGGTTATCTTTCGCTGTTTATGGCAAGAAATCCCAGACAAGCTGCGCTTTACGAAGTTATAAACAGGAACAGGTTTAAGGATGCACAGCAAAAGGCACTGGATCGAATCGGAGTAAAACCGACCGTTCAGCCGCCCGCGCAAGTCGTTGAACAACAAAAGGTTGCGGAAGAACCTGTGAAAATTGAACCTGTTGAAATCAAGCCTGTTCAGCTTGAGCCTGTAGTAACTGAAGCCGTTAAAGAAGTTGCTAAAGAACCTGTTAAAGCGGAAACTATAACAAAACCCGCCAGACAAGAAGCCGTTTGGACCGGCAGACAGAAGCCTGTGCGGATATATCCCGACAGGATTGAGTTATGTCTTTCGTGGCAGATAGCGGGATTGAGTGTATTGGCTTTAGCGGCGATTTTTTTGGTCTTTTTCAGATTGGGCCGGATGAGTACATCTGCCAAACCTGAAGAAAAGCAGCCGCCGGCGGCAATCAGGCTTGACGATATTAAGCCGACGGTTCCGGTGGTGGTTAATACCGCCCCTGCCGTTGCTGAAGCGAAAACGCCAAAATTAGTCGAGCCGATGGGCGATAACGCGATTGTGATTGCAAGCTATAATGTGCAGTCGCATCTGGAGCCGGTTAAAGCGTATTTTGCTCAATATGGAATAGCGACCGAAATTATTAAATCGGACCAGAACCGCAGTTATCTTTTGGTAACGCAGAATCGCTATGACAGTATCAACAAAGCCGGCACTGATGGCTATGAAATGAAAAAGAAAATTATGTCCGTTGGTGCGAATTATAAATCGCCGCCAGGTTCGGGACTTGAGTCTTTTGGCCCCAAGCCGTTCCAGGACGTATACGGAATGAAAGTTAAATAGATTTAATATTTAAAATTTGATATTTAATATTTTAAAGGAAAGAAAATGTCAATTGATCGTTCACTGAAACTTAAGGGTGCTTTAGTAAGGCATCGCAATGTTCTTACACGTGCAGAAAGACTTAAACGTCTGAAAGAAGAAGAAAGATGGGAAGAAGGCAAAAGCGTGTTTGGCCTCACGAAAGTAGCGAATAGAAAAATGGCTGTGAAGAAGAAAGAGCCCAAGGGCGCAGCAGCAGCCGCTGAAGCAGCACCAGCGGCAGGCGCAGCACCGGCAGCAGCAGGTAAAGCAGGCGCACCAGCAGCTAAAGGCGCAGCTCCGGCAGGTAAAGCGGCTCCGGCAGCCAAACCGGCAGGCAAAAAATAATCTAAAATTTCAGATTTGAGATTTTTAACTATAACCAATAACCAAAATGATTATTGGTTATTTTTTGTACGGACATTTTTATGAAAAATTATCTCGCAGACAGAACCAGACTTATTGACGCCAGCGGTATAAGAAAAGTTTTCAATCTTGCCGCGACAATGAAAGACCCTATCAATTTTTCGATTGGCCAGCCGGACTTCGATGTGCCCGAAGCGCTCAAGGAAGTTGCTATCGACGCCATCCGACACGGCAAAAACAAATACACACAAACGGCCGGCGACCCTGCCCTGTGCGATAAAGTCGCGACATCGGTAACAAAAGACACCGGCTGGAAAGACCCCGCTATTCTTTTCGCAAGCGGCGTCAGCGGAGGATTGCTTCTGGCGATTATGGCTCTTATCAATCCCGGCGATGAGGTCATTATCCCCGACCCATATTTCGTGATGTACAAACATCTGGTTCACCTGCTCGGCGGAAAATGCGTATTCATTGACACATATCCGGATTTCAAACTGCATCCGGAAAAAATCGCGGACAAAATCTCCGACAAAACCAAACTTATTATTATCAACTCGCCAAACAATCCGACAGGCGCAGTTTACAGTGCCGAAGAACTCAAAGCATTTGCGGAAATAGCTGCAAAAAGAGATACGCTTGTTCTGTCGGACGAAATTTACGACAGATTCTGCTACGACGGCAAATACACCAGTATGGCTTCGATTTATCCGAACACCATTCTTATGAAAGGCTTCAGCAAGAGCTATGCGATGACCGGCTGGCGGCTTGCGTATGTCGCGACTCCTTCGCATTTGAAACCGATAATCGAGGAGATGACAAAGATTCAGCAATACACTTTCGTCTGCGCACCATCGCCATTCCAGCAGGCAGCAATTGCCGCTCTGGACTATGATATCAGCGATTTAATCGGCGGCTACAAAACCAAACGCGATATCTATTATAAAGGTATGAAAGACAAATTCGAGCTGGTCAAACCGGCAGGCGCATTTTACTCTTTCGTAAAAGCGCCCGGCGGAAACAGCACGGCATTTGTCGAAAAGGCAATCAAGAACAACGTTCTGATTATTCCCGGCAACGTATTCAGCCAAAAAGACACACATTTCAGGCTGTGCTTCACGACCACCAACGACAAATTAATAAGAGGCACGGAAATTTTAAGCAAACTGGTTTAATGCTATTATCGTTGATTATGATAAATTTTGAGATATAATCATTATTATGGTCAGTTTCGATAAATCAGTTCTGAATAAATGCAAAACAGCGGTACAAAAAATAGTACCGGACGCTGATATTATATTATTTGGTTCTCGTGCAAGAGGTCAGGCTGAAGAATTATCCGATTATGACCTTTTGATTCTTGTGAACCAAAAATCAGACGTATCCCTGAACGAAAGAATTCTCGACGAAATTTACCCAATCGAACTCGACACCGATGCAATGATAAGTTTCGTTGTTCAAAGCAGAGATATATGGAATAGTCCCCTGTCGCGAGCAACACCATTCCATAAAAACATAGACAGAGAAGGAATTGCCGTTTGACAAAAGAACTGAAAGAACTGGCAAAATACAGACTCGAAAGAGCGTTCCAGACTCTTGAGGAAGCCGAATTGCTGTTCAATTCAGGTTACACAAACACCTATGTCAATAGATTATATTATGCTTGTTTTTATGCTGTTTCCGCAGTACTGATTTGTCATGAAAAATCCACGAGCAAACACAGCCATTTGAGAGCCATTCTGCACAAAGATTACATTAAAACAGGACTGTTATCGAAAGAGGCAGGCAAACACTTTGACCTTTTGTTTCAAAGCCGGCAAACTGGCGATTATGTTGACAATGCCGTTTTCAACCCGGAAGAAGTCAAAGACTGGCTTGACAAAACAAGACAATTTGTCAGCCAAATACAAAAATACCTCTCTGGAAATTCCAGCATTTAAATCCTCATTATTGTTTTTGCGTATTATTCGCATCCGGACAATTGTTAATTCTGTCGGCATATTTGTCGTACATCTTTTTGGCAATCACAAAACTATCGCCTGAAGGTTTGTCGGCAAAATGATTGTTCGCCTGTGTCCAGTTCCATTCGAAATCTGCTATCCTTTCGGCGAATTTCTTCTCATCTAATTTTTTGCCTGCCTGCATTGCGGTTCTGACTTCGGTTATGAGCAGGTTCCATCGACCGTAATAATAATCGCCTAACAAACCGGCCCAATGACGATTTGCATAATCGTTCAGCAGACGCCCTTTTTGACCCCATGTCGTTAAAATATTTCTTGCGTTTTGCTCATAATATTTCTGCTCTGATTTATTTTTGCCAAAACTTTTGGCATCTGCAATCCATGCCCCCAGAAGCATTTCAGGTCTGGTCGCGGCTATCGAATCGACATCCCTTATAATACCCAAAAATTCGTTGGCCTTTTGCTCAAACAGTTCTTTTTCGCCCGCTTCATACGCGGCGGTCATTGCGTCCCTGACACAAAACGCATAATTGCCCATAGCCTGACAGACAACACTGACAAGGTCGTGCCTGTAACTGTCTCGGCCGGTTTCAGACGTTTCCAGCATTAACTGCCAGACTTTCAGCAAATCCTTATTGTCATAATATATTTTCGCGTTTGTAAACGGACCTCCGTACCCTTTCAAAACCGGACGCGCGGGCAGTATGGTACTGGCGTGTGAAGTACTATAAGAGACATAAACCTTGTCCTTGAAGATTTGCCATGCCTGCTGCAATTTTGCGTCAGTTTCTCCGCAACGTCTGTCGGCAAATTTAGTTATCCATGTATTCGTATCCGGCGGCGTCGCGTGCCAGGGTCTTTCCAAAACAAAATCCCACATCACCACATTTGGATTAAGCGCCTCGAGCGTCGAGCCAACACCTTTGATATTTGCAGCGTTTGCATCAGTAAAAACATTTGCCATCCATCGGCTGACCTCGTCGACATTGCCGACAATCGAAGTTGAACCGCCGAAATTGCCGAGATAGCACCAGATATAGGGCTGACCATAGAAAGCATTTGTCGTTTTCCAGAGTTCCTGATTTTCGCAGTAATAATCCAGCAGAATCATTTTATCCTGCGGCACGGCTTTAACCATCGCTTCGATGCGCGGCGGCGTCCAGTCTTTACGCTGGTAATAGAACAGCCAGGCCATTTGCACCCACGTCGCATCTTTGTCAACCTGTGTCATTGAACTGTAAATAGTTTTCGCGACAGAAGCCAGATACTCCGGCTCCCAGCTTGGCGGAACCATTTCATTAAACGGGTCTGCACCGTAAAAATGGTCGGTGCCGAACGCTTTGGTCTGCTCTTCGAGATAAACTTTTTGTATCTTCGTAAAAAGCGGTTCCGTCTGGTCAAGGAAATAAGTATTATATTCTTCACTAAATTCGCACCACGGAGCTAACTTTGTGATTTTCACCTGTGGATTTAATTCTTTCAGCGCAGCCGGTACATGGCCTGCAAACGCGGTTAACAAAGGTTTCATCCCAAGCTGGCGTTGACGTTTCAATATCTTTTTCTGAAGTTCAAACTGCCTGTCGATATAACTTTGCGGCAGCGGCCCGCCCCATTTATCGATATTGGCCATTTGATGCCACGGTAAATGCGCAGGCCCTGTGAAATAACTTCTGATCTGCTCGTCAGTCAGCCCGAATTGTTTCCAGACTCTCTGCCAAATAGCTTCCTGACCCGTAACAGCCAGCGGCATATTAACGCCATTCAGTGCCATCCAGTCAATCAGCCGTTCCCATTTCTCCCAGCCCCACCACGGCATCGTGTAGCCAAAAGTGCAATAATTGAGGAAAAACCTGTACTCGCAATTACAGTTCTGGCGAACTTTTTCCGGCACTTTCGGCATACTGTCCGGCACCTGCACAGGACTTGGGGCGTACCATGAAACTGATGTGTTGCAGTAATATTTGAGGAACCAGTTTAAACCGACAGCCTGCGACAAGACGTTGTTGCCGCGGATAATCAATTTATCGTCCACGCTTTGCAGTTCAAACACGTCTTTGCCGCTGTCAGCAGCAATCGTCTCGAACTTTATCGCGTTTTTCCATTGGGGTACTAAACGTTGCACCAAATCATAAACGGCTGAATTGCTGTCTGATTGTGAAGATGCCAAAGAATTGCCTATGAAAACAAAAGATAAAGCAAATAAAAAGATTGCCAGCTTCCTGTTCATTTAAGTCCACCTTTTTCCAGAGGTTACAAATCATATATCCATTTAACAGCACCGTGAGACTGTTAGTTTAATTAAATTAAATCTGCTGTCAATTCATTAAAAAAACAATGTGGATTTTTCTTGTACCGTCAGCTAATACAAGTTAAAATTGCTCCAATGCGAACAAAATTACTTTTCATTTTGTTGTGTGTGGTTTTTATCACCTCTATTATCAAGGCGGACTTGGATACTGTTTCGCTGTTTGACCCGAATCTTGCATCCGATTCAAATCAGGTAAAAGCAGCAATTATCACCTGCACGGGTCTTATCGATGACGGTCTTTATTCATCAATTAAACGCAGGGCAAACTCCGCTGTCGAAATGGGCGCGAACTATATTATCCTCGAAATCGAAACCTACGGCGGACTAGTCAAGAGCGCCGACGATATTTCAAAATTCCTCATTCTCGAACTATCCAAAAAAGCACGAACCGTCGCTTATGTCAATACCGAGGCAATTAGCGCAGGCGCGATGATTAGCGTTTCCTGCCAGGACATAATTATGCGTGGCAACACGACTATCGGCGATTGTGCACCGATTCAAATGGGCGGCGAAGGTATGCCCGATGTCGAACGCGAAAAGACCGAGAGTTTTGTTCGCGCGGTTTTCGAGCGGGCTGCGCAGGCGAATAATTATCCCGAACCGCTGCTCGAAGCGATGGTCAGCAGACATATTAAAGTCTGGCGTGTAAAAAATCTCGAAACAGGCAATTATGAATTTTTCAAAGATGAAAATCTGCCGAAAAACATCAATGTTTATGATATAAACAAAAAGGAACTCATCGACAGCGAGCAGGAGATTCTCACGCTCACCGCGCGAAAGGCTCTTGAATACGGCGTTGCGAGGGCGATTGTAAAAGATGCCAACGAGGCTTTGGCGTTTCTGGCCGAACGCGACAGCGTAAAATTTACCGAGCCGATGATTCGTCTTGAGCCGAACTGGTCGGAGCAGCTTGTAAGAATGTTAAATCATCCATCTTTCAGCGCGATTTTGCTTATGGTCGGAATGCTGGCGGTTTATATGGAGTTGAAATCTCCGGGCGTTGGTCTGCCGGGACTGCTTGCGATTGTTTGCTTTGCGATTATTTTCGGCAGCAGATTTCTGACCGGTATGGCGACGTGGTGGGAAGTCGCTGTTTTCGCGGTCGGCCTTATTCTGCTGGCGATTGAAATTTTCATCCTGCCCGGCTTCGGCGTCGCGGGCGTACTTGGCATTTTGTTTATGCTCGTCAGCATTTTCGCTATTCTCGTGCCGAACAGACCGGACGAACTGCCCTGGCCGAAACCTGATTTGAATAATTCGCAATGGAATTTGCTCTCAAGCGGCGCGGGCGGATTTATGCTCGGCTTTTTTGGTTTCGCGGTCGTGGCATACATTTTATCAAAATTTCTGCCAAAGACCATTTTTTTGAAAAATCTGGTACTTGCTCCCGCGCAGCCCGGCGTTAAAATGAAAGCGGAAGTAACGACACTGCCGGAAAAAGAAACCAATCTCGAAATCGGAATGACAGGTGTTGCGATTACGATACTCCGCCCTGCCGGCAAAGCAAAATTCGACGATGCAATGGCCGATGTTGTCGCCGAAGGCGATTATATACAAAAAGATAAACCTGTTAAGATTGTTCAGATTCAGGGCAGCAAAATAGTTGTCCGGGAAATTATATAAAAGGATTTTAAATGATTTGGTGGATAGTAATAGCTTTAATACTCATCATCATTTGCGGAATACTGTTCGCGGTAGAGTTTTTTATTCCGAGTTTTGGCTTGATATTTATGTTGGCGGTCTGCTTTTTGGCCGGCGGTATTTCAATCTTCTTTAAAATAAGTACAAACGCAGGCTGGCTCGGCGTGGTTGTATCGGCGATTCTCGTACCGGCGGTGTTTTTTATCTTTTATAAAATTCTGCCGCATACAAGCGCAGGAAAATCGTTGATGCTCGATGCGCCGAAAGGCAAAAAGACCGGCGAAGGTATTCCCGATTCCGAGCAGTTGCAACACCTGTTAGGCCAAAACGCGACGGCTGCAAGTCCGCTGCGGCCGGTAGGAATGTGTGAATTCGATGGGAAAAGGTTTGAATGTGTCGCTGAAAGCGGATATGTTGAGAAAGGCAAAAACGTAAAAGTTATAAAAGTTGAAGGAACACAACTTACAGTAAGAGAAGTATAAAAAAATTAATTTTGATATTTGATATTTAATTTTCTTAGGAAGGGATTTTAGAATGAATATTTTAAGTTATGCTTTATTGGCAGGAGGAGTGCCCATCAGCCTAAAAGGCCTGGGCTTTATTGTTCTTCTTGTATTTGCTTTTATCTTTCTTTTGATAATACTGGCTTATGGCAAATTGTGGCTGCAGGCCAAATTATCAGGTGCACCGGTTTCGTTCGGCGAGCTTGTCGGTATGACGCTTCGTAAAGTCGATTCACGAACAATCGTACAAAGCAGAATCACCGCGGTTCAGGCAGGCCTTGATTTGAGTCAGAGGGACCTTGAAAGCCATTATCTTGCCGGCGGAAGAGTGCCAAATGTTGTGCGGGCTTTAATCGCCGCTGACAGGGCAAATTTAAATTTAACTTTCAAGATCGCAACAGCAATCGACCTTGCCGGCCGAGATATTCTCGACGCGGTTCAGACTTCGGTTAATCCGAAAGTTATCGATTGCCCAGACCCTGCAAAAGGCCGCGAAACAGTTGACGCGGTTTCACAGGATGGCATTCAGTTAAAAGCGAAAGCGAGAGTAACGGTTCGTACGAATCTTCAGCGGCTTATCGGCGGTGCAACCGAGCCGACAATTATCGCTCGTGTCGGCGAAGGCATCGTTACAACTATCGGCAGCGCAATCTCCCACAAAAGCGTACTCGAAAATCCTGACAATATTTCAAAGCAGGTTCTGGCAAAAAGTCTCGATGCCGGAACAGCGTTTGAAATTCTCTCGATTGATATCGCGGACATCGACGTCGGCGAAAACATCGGTGCAAAACTGCAGGCCGCACAGGCGGAAGCAGACCTTGCGAGAGCACGCGCAGAAGCCGAAAAACGCAGAGCTATGGCTGTCGCACGCGAACAGGAAATGAGGGCGCTGGTTCAGGAAAACCGTGCAAAGGTTGTTCTGGCAGAGGCTGAAGTTCCGCTGGCAATGGCCGAAGCGTTCAGAAAAGGCAACCTCGGCATTATGGATTATTACAAAATGAAAAATATCGTGGCCGATACCTCGATGAGAGAAAACATTGCAAAGCCGCAGAAGAAAGAAGAATAACTTAAATAGTTGTTAGTTGGTAGTCGTTAGTTTATGAATATTGAAATACAATATGTTCTTGCAAAAAGTGAAGGCTGGGAACAGCTTATCATACTGGCGGTAATATTCGGCTTTGCCATCCTGAAGAAAGTCTTTTCAGCGATAAAAGATTATTCAGAGCAACATAGCGATTCTTCGGACGATTCAACGGCGTATGAAGAACTGCCGAAACATAAACCTGCTTATCATGCAACTCATACCTATGATAAAAACGCGTTCAAAACCATTGAGCAGATAAGGGATGAGAGAGCGGCCGCAATCAGGGCAAGGTACGGCATTCCTGAACCAGGTCGTCCCAAGCCGCAGATTCCTATGGCAGATGAACCGCCGCCGCTGGAAGAAGAACCGATTCGCGAGCACATGTTCGAGCCGCCGCCTGTTCGCATAGAGCCGCCGGCATACATTCCGCAAAAGCCAAAGAAAATGCACGTTGCTGCCCCGCCGCGTCAGCCGGAATATGTTCAGCCGGCTTATGTCATGTCGGCAGCAATGCAGTCTGTTCCGCAGGCAAAAAAACACAAGCATACAGAACACGCCGCCGAAGTACAAAGAGAGACGCTGATTAGTTTATCTTCGCCGCAGGATTTGCGAACCGCGATTTTGTATCAGGAAATTCTCGGCAAGCCGCTGGCATTGAGAGAAAATTAATCAAGAATTTTCCCAGACACAGGATAGCTGCAACCAAAAATAAGTTGTCGTAGGCAGCGGTAACGGTAACGTTGCGTTCTCGGTTGTGGGTTTGGTGTTTCGTTGACATAACACGAACACCAAATAACGACAACAAAACCTTACCGATACCCCTACCCAAACCTATAAAAAAAATATCTCGTGAAGCGATTTTCGAGATACACTTCACGAGATACGAGATACTTTAGTTTATTTACTCATCAAGTTTCACTACGATATATCTGGAAACATCACCCTGACGAACATAGAACAGGAGTGAATTTCCGCCTTTCTTGACAGCCGCCCAAAACTCGTCAACGTCTTTAACTTTCTGGCGATTGACTTCGATAATTAACGTGCCTGCCACAATTTGCGATTCTTCAGCAGGCGAACCTTCTCCAACTTCGGTAACGATAACGCCTGTTTCGCCTTTATAGTCAAATTTTTGAGCAAGCTCGTCTGTAAGATTCTGAACCGTTATGCCAAGTTTTTCAGAGGCCTCCTGTGCTTCTTCTTTTGCGATTTCTTTGCCCGGCCGTGCCGCAAGTTCAATCGTAAATTCTTTTTCTTTGCCGTCTCTGATCACAGCTAATTTTAATTTTGTTCCCGGTGCAAGTTTTGCCACTTCATTTCTGAAACCGTCCCAGGTTTCAATTTCCCTGCCGTCTTTTTTGATAATGATATCGCCCTTTTGCAGTTCGGCTTTTTCAGCAGGACTGTCTTTTACCAGACTATCAACGAGAACGCCTTTCTTTACATCTTTTGCGCCAAGCAGCTCCGCCATTTCAGGCGTTACATCTTTGCCGAAAATTCCGATGTAGCCTCGTGTAACTTTTCCATCTTTGGCAATCTGCTCGTAAACATATTTGGCGATATTGATTGGCACAGCAAAACCGATTCCCATATATCCGCCGCTTGAGCTGTATATCGCGGAGTTTATGCCGACAACTTTTCCATCGATATTAATCAGCGGGCCGCCTGAATTGCCGAAGTTAATGGCGGCGTCAGTCTGAATAAAATCCTGAAACTGAACATCTGGCAGACCAAGATTCGTCCTGCCCTTGGCTGAAACAATGCCTGACGTTACGGTATGGCTCAAACCAAAAGGATTGCCGATTGCCAGCACCCACTGGCCGACACGAAGTTTATCTGAATCGCCAAGTTCGGCAAAAGGCAGGTCTTTAGCGTCAACTTTAATAACCGCAATATCTGTTTCAGGGTCTGTGCCTACAACTTTTGCTTTCAGTTCTCTATCATCTGAAAGTTTTACTGTAATTGTATTGGCGTCTTTTACAACGTGATTATTGGTAAGAATATAACCGTCGGCAGAGATGATAAAACCAGAACCCTGTCCCCTGCGAACCTGCTTGCGCTCTTTCGGCTGCTGTTGTTGCGGCTGCTGACGCTGACGCATCTGCGGTCCGAAAAATCTCTGGAAAAACTCATCATCTTCGAATGGATTAAAATATTGAAGCTTTTGTGTGTATGTCTGCTCTGTACTAATGAACACAACGGCCGGACTGACCTTTTCCGCTATGTCGGCAAATGCTTCGCCGGTATTACGCAAAGTTTCAATATCCGCTTTTTTGTCAGGAGCCGCCTGACATAATGGCGACAAAATAGAAATGGTTAAAATTGATAGAAACACCAATAAAGTCTTTTCACGTTTCATCCAGTTAGTCCTTTCAAAAATACTCATACTCTAAAAATATATAACAAGAATCAGATACGTAATTCAAAAACAATTGTTCAGTCATTAGTTATAATCGTATTTTTCCCCAATAGTTCTATACCTGTTTTTACCCTAAAAGGAGAATTTAGCATAAATATTTACTTACCAACGACTTGCATTTTAAATGAAATATGATATATATTTAGGGATGGAAATAATATATCAGGACAACGACATATTGGCGATTGATAAGCCCGCCGGCGTAAGCGTTACCCACGACCGCGGCGGAAACGACAGCATTATAGAATTGATTCAGCGAAAGCCCGGCTTTGAAGACACGCTTGTCGTCCACCGGCTCGACAAAGACACCAGCGGAATAATGGTACTGGCAAGAAACGCTGATTCGCATCGGCGTTACTGTCAGCTTTTCGAAGAATCCCAAGTCAGAAAAATTTATCTGGCACTGGTAACCGGCATACCTGATGGAACCACCGGCGAAATTGACGCCCCGCTTATGCAGGACAAAAAAGACGTACTAAAAATGTCGGTTGATATGAAAAAAGGCAAAGAATCGCAGACCCGCTGGCAGCTTTTGGCTGATTTTGGCAGAGTATCCCTCGTCGCCGCCCGCCCGCTGACAGGCAGAACGCATCAGATTCGCGTGCATTTTCAATACGCAGGTTTCCCATTAGCCATTGACCCGTTATACAGCGGCAATGAGCCGATTATGCTTTCGAGTTTCAAATCTAAATACAAGCTCGGCAAATTCGCCGAGGAAAAACCGCTAATCGAAAGATTAACGCTTTGCGCGTATGAGCTGGAGATAGAAAACCATCACTTTATCGCGCCGGTAGAGAAAAAACTCAAGGCAACGATAAAAATGCTCAAAAAATATAGCTCAAAGAAAAATTCCTCATTCCTGAACGAGGAGCATTTCGAGCAGATTCTGGCCTCAAAGCCCTTGACACTCGATATTTGATTTTGCTTGATTATCGGGCATTTTTTTGATAACCTTTTATCCCAACATAACTTGAGAGACTTTATGGCTGATAAAACAATAAAAATTGGATTAATAGGATTTGGAACCGTCGGCAGCGGAGTCGCAAAGATTCTGCTTGAAGATTCCGATTACATCAAAGCAAGAACCGGCATCAAACTTGAGCTTGCCAAAATCGTCGACGTGGACACCACAAAAGAACGCCCTGTCAAACTTCCTGCAGGAATTCTGACAAGCGACATAAACAGCATACTCAACGATAAAGAGATTCAAATCGCTATTGAGCTTGTAGGCGGAACAAAAATCGCAAAAGACATTCAGTTAAAAATGCTCGCCGCCGGCAAAGATGTCATTACCGCAAACAAAGCGCTGCTGGCAGAACACGGCAGCGAACTTTACACAGCCGCTCACAAAGCCGACAAGTGCATCGCATTCGAAGCGAGCTGCGCAGGCGGAATCCCGATTATCTCCGCGATACGAACCGGCCTTGCCGCAAACAGAATCAAAGCTATTTATGGCATCGTGAATGGAACGTGCAATTATATCCTCACGAATATGACGAACAAGAACGAAACCTTCCGCGCCGCTCTCAAACAGGCGCAGGAAAAAGGTTACGCCGAGGCAGACCCGACGCTCGACATCAGCGGCGGAGATTCAGCGCACAAACTTGCGATTCTTTCGTCAATCAGTTTCGGCAGCGAGATTTTGCCGGAAGATATTTTCGTCGAAGGCATTGAAAACGTCGATATCGCAGATATTCGCTATGGCAAGGAAATGGGCTATACGCTCAAACTGCTGGCTATCGGCCAAAGAACACCAGAAGGCAAAATTTCTCTGCGGGTTCATCCGTCGTTCATTTCGTCGGAAAGCGCGCTTGCACGTGTTGACGGCCCGTTCAACGCTGTCAGTATTTTCGGCCACGCAGTCGGCCAGACGATGTTCTATGGCCGCGGAGCCGGAATGATGCCGACCGCCTCGGCGATTGTCGCCGACATTATCGAAGTGGCGATGGGCAACTCCAAAAAACTTTTCGAGCATCTTACGCTTGAGCCGAGAGATAAAAATACAATCGCAAACATCAACGAACTGATGAGCAGGTTTTATATCAGGCTTCGCGTTTCAGATAAGCCCGGCGTTTTCGCGCAAATTACGTCTATTCTTGCAAAGCGCGAAATAAGCCTTTCGGGCGTACTCCAGCACGAAGAGCAGCATTCGAACAACGTTGTTTCTGCGATTATAATTACGCATCAGACACAGCAGAAAAAAGTTACCGCCGCTTTGGCTGATTTCAAAGAACTTGAAATAGTTAAAAGCGAACCGGTCTGCATAAGGATTGTAGATATTCCACAGGATAGTGAATGAAGTATGTATTGATAATACCAGATGGCGCAGCAGATGAACCGATAGAACAATTCGGCGGCAAAACCGTTTTCGAAGCGGCCGACATTCCCAACATCGACAACATCAGCAAGACAGGCAAATTGGGACTTGTCCAGACAGTTCCCGAAAAAATGCCGCCCGGAAGTGACGTCGCTATGATGAGCCTGCTCGGCTACGACCCGAACAGATATTACACCGGCAGAGCGCCGCTCGAAGCCGTCGCGATGAACATTCAGCTTGAGCCGACCGATTGGGTCTTCAGGTGCAATCTCGTCACAATCGCCGATAACAAAATGGCTGACCACAGCGCAGGACATATTTCGAGCCCCGAAGGCGCAAGAATTATCGAAGACATGAACAAAGCCCTCGGCAGTGATAAAATAAAATTTTACCCCGGCGTAAGCTACCGTCATCTTTGCGTAATCAAGGGAATGGATTTTGACGTTTACACAGAACCGCCGCACGACATCATCGGCCAGTCTGCGGAGAAAAATCTGCCTCGCGGCAAAAACGCGGAGATACTGACCGAGTTGATGGCGAAGTCGAAAGAGATTTTGGCCGAACATGAAATAAATAAAATTCGCAAAGACCTCGGCGAAAATCAGGTCAGTTCTATTTGGCTCTGGGGTCAGGGCAAAAAAGCTTCGATGGATAGTTTCCAGAGCCGATTCGGTTTAAGAGGCACAACGATTACTGCCGTTGACCTCGTCCGCGGCATTTCGAAGCTGATTGGTTTTGATTTGGTTAAGGTTGAAGGCGCAACAGGTTTCGCGGATACGAATTACAACGGCAAAGCACAGGCGGCGATTGACGCGTTGGAAAAATATGATTTCGTATTTATACATATCGAAGGCCCGGACGAAGCCGGCCACGCGGGAAATGCGGAGCTGAAAAAATTAGCTGTCGAGCGTATTGACAAGTATGTAGTCGCTCCGGTATATAATGCCCTGCAAAAATACGATAGCTGGCGGATGCTGGTTATGCCAGACCATCCGACGCCCTGCAAAGGTCAGGCGCATACTGGCGGGCCGGTGCCTTTTGCGATGGCAGGAACTGGCGTAAGACCCCTGCTCAGCAAACCGTTTACAGAGAATTTTGCAGCCCAGTCGGGTTTGAAAATAGAAAAAGGTTATGAATTGATGGAATACTTTTTAAAGAGCTAATACAACTTTAGGAACATAATATTTTATGGCTAAGAAAAAAGAACTTGTAGTACAGAAATTCGGCGGCACTTCGGTCGCCAACGCAGAACGCATAAAAAAAGCTGCGCAAAGGGCTATCAATGAAGTCAAACAGGGCAGAAACGTCATTATGGTCGCTTCCGCCCGCGGCAAGCAGACCGACGAGCTGATTAGGGATGCGATGGAAGTAAATCCAAATCCGCCAAAGCGTGAGATGGATCAGCTTTTGAGCACAGGCGAGCAGCAGACAGTTTCGCTGATTGCAATGGCTATCGAAGCGATGGGACAAAAAGCTATTAGTTTCACCGGCGCGCAGATTCGTATGCTCACAGACAGCGTACATACAAAGGCCAGAATTAAAAGTATCGATACAAAACGACTGAAGAAAGCTCTCGATGAAGGCAATGTTGTTATAGTTGCCGGCTTTCAGGGCATTGACGAAAACGAAGACGTCACAACACTCGGCCGAGGCGGTTCAGACACAAGCGCTGTCGCGCTGGCAGCGGCGATGAAGGCTGATATATGCGATATTTATACTGACGTTGACGGCGTTTACACCACAGACCCGCGAATCTTCAAAGAAGCGGTAAAGCTCGAGCAGATCAGCTACGATGAAGTTCTCGAAATGGCAAGCCTCGGCGCAGGCGTTATGCACGGCAGGTCGATTGAATTCGGCAAAAAATATAATGTAATCATACATGTCAGAAGCAGTATGTCAGATAAAAAAGGTACTTTAATTACTCATGAGGTCCCGCAAATGGAAGGAATACTTGTATCCGGAGCGACGATTGAAAAGAATCTCGCTAAAGTCAGCTTAATCGGCGTCAACAACAAACCAGGCAACGCGGCAAAGGTTTTCGCGCATCTTGCGTCAGCGAAAGTCTGCGTAAACGATATTATTCAGACCGAAGTCAGCAAGCAGAAGGCGAACATTTCATTCACAGTCAGCAAGAATGATTTCAGCGACGCTAAAAAGGCCGTTGAGGGAATCAAAGAGAAAGTCGGCTGCGAAGGCGTTTTCTTTCGCGATGATATCGCTGAAGTTTCAATTATCGGCGTCGGTATGCGAACACATTACGGCGTTGCAAATATGATGTTCAGCACGCTTGCGAAAGAAAAAATTAATATCGATTCGATTACCACAAGCGAAATCAGAATAAGCTGCCTCGTTGACAAAGTTCAGGGCGACAATGCTCTGATTGCCGTTTGCAAAGCGTTCGAACTCGATAAACCCGTCGATAAACGCAGTTACGTAAAATAAAAAAATAGGCACAAAGACACTAATAAAATGAATATTGAATATTGTAGATTGTCGCAGACCACCGAGTCTTTAGGATTTTTGCTCCTTGAACGCAAAAATCAGAGGGGGAAGATTATTGTAAATATCACGCCGAAGGCGTTCCTTAAATCTTCATTCTTCAATCTTAAATCTTAAGGCCACCTCTAAAAATCGCATTTTAGAGGCATAATTTTCAGTTAAACTTTTTTAGGTAAATTTTTGAAACTTTTATCACAAAATTACGGTTTTTTCTGTCAAAATAATGGCACTTTACTTCTGCACCGCTCGGCAAA
>JAJFVK010000027.1 GCA_021371795.1 Planctomycetaceae bacterium
TAGTCGTCCCTGAAAAATAATTTAACATTTTTACAAATAAGGACTTGCAAAATAAAATACTCGCGCTAAATTCAGGATAATACTTGTATTTATCAATTACCTTGCAAAATACGGAGCGTTTTATGCGGCCAAAGCACAAGATTTCACAGGCATTTTTGTTTACCTCAAAACTTCAACAGATACTTAACGACCAGCATCCTTTGTATAAGCTGGCATCGAGCATCGACTGGCAGACCATCGACAAACAACTGGCCTGCTGTTACAGCGAAGATATGGGACGGCCGGCCAATGCTACACGCTTGATGGTTGGGCTGCATTATCTCAAGCACACATACAACGAATCAGATGAATCCGTTATAGAACGATGGGTTGAGAATCCTTACTGGCAGTATTTCTGCGGATATGAGTACATGCAGCATCAATTTCCAATTCATCCGACAAGCATGGTTAAGTGGCGTCATCGCGTCGGTGCCGAAAGAATGGAAATTATGCTAAAAGAAACCTTATCAACAGCCATACGTGAAAAACAAATCAAACAAACAGATGCGTCCAAAATAATCGTTGATACCACTGTGCAGGAAAAAGCCATAGCTCATCCCACAGATGCAAGACTGTATCTCAAATCTATTTGCCGGTTAATAAAGCTTGCCAGGCAGAGAAATATCGACCTTCGCCAAAGTTATATTCGTGTCTCGAAAAGAGCGTTTTTCAGTCAAGGTCAATATGCTCGTGCAGGCCAATATAAACGTGCTGCCAAACAAACTAAGAAGCTCAAAACCTATCTGGGAAGGCTGATACGCGATATTATACGCAAGGCTGCCAATCCTGACCGGGAACTTGCATTGATGCTTGAACGCACATCCAAGATACATTCACAAAAACGGGACGACAGAGGCAAGTTGTACAGCCTTGATGCTCCGGAAGTTGAATGCATCAGTAAAGGCAAGGCCCATAGGCGTTATGAGTTTGGCTGTAAGGTTAGTTTTTCTATTACTCATAAGAATAACTGGATAACCTCGGCAGCGGCATTGCACGGCAATCCTTATGATGGGCATACATTATCAGCAACGGTAGCACGTTCGGAATCTAATACACAGGTCAAAGCGGCAGAGGTTTATGTTGACCGTGGCTATCGCGGACATGACTATGCCGGGTTGGCGAATGTTTTTAAACAGGATGGCAAACTCAAGCAGTTGACACAAGCGATCAAAAAGAAATTAAAGCGTCGCAGTGCGATAGAGCCGACTATAGGTCATGTGAAAAGCGACAACAGAATGGATAGAAATTATTTGAAAGGTACAGCCGGCGATATGATAAATGCGATATTGGCGGCAGCGGGGTATAATATGCGGAAGTTATTAACCGCATTTTTGTCTGCGCTGCTGAAAATTTATGAGATTTTTGTAAGATTGGCGGTGCACAAAGCCAAAGTATCCGTAACATAGGACGCGACTTTGCAATTAAAACCCACTTTTTCAGGGACGACTAATTACTATCATAAAAGAACGGTACATTGTGAAAAGACATCGTTTTTTGCAACCTTTTATACATTTTAATATTAGCGATATCAAAAAGATAAAAGCATTTACATTCTTCAAACTAAAGGAATATAAAATTAGCGTGATTTTTAATTAACTTTTGTTTATTTTAGGATCTGAATTTTATGTTGCCCTTAAAAGTGCCCTAAAAATGGGTATCAAGACAGTAAAAAATCGTGCTGAGATAGTAAAGAAACGAGAGACTCTAAATCTTTGTTTTTATTTGAGTTAAGTGTTAAATATAGGTTTTTCATAACGTTACAAAAAGTGGCCAGATTGATCTCGCCCTCTCCGTTTTTTATTAAATCAAATATCTGATACAAAATTCAGACGCTCTTATATCATTAAGGTAAAATCGCTATTTAGACCGATAATAGTATTAATACTAAACTGGAAAATGGTTTTAAATGGCAGATTTTAAAAATATATCAGAATGTCTGAACAACATAACGACCGCTTTTGATGCCGGTCAGCTCGACAAAGCGACTGAAATCATTTCGCACATACTCACAAATATATCTGACTTATCGCCAAACGACCATTCGAAGATATTAGCATATCTGCATTATTTGCCGGGAATCAGTCGGCAGACAATTTTCGATGAGCATGTAAAATGGGCAAAGTTTCACGCACCAATCGAAAAAATGCAAATTTCGCACGAAAATATTCCAGACCCTGGACGCAGGTTAAAAATAGGCTATATTTCACCTGATTTTCGTATGCATGCGGCGGCGTTTTTTGCCGGCTCGCTCATATATGGCCATAACCGCCAAAATGTCGAGGTTTACGGATATGGTAATGTAGCGAAAATCGACCCCACAAACGAATACCTCAAGGGCAAATTCGACCACTACCGAAATATCTACGGCCTTGACATCGAATCACTCATAACGCTTATAAAGGATGACGGCATTGATATTTTGGTCGAGTTGACAGGGCATAACGCCGGCGGAAGTCTGCCCTCCCTTGCGTACAAGCCGGCTCCAATTCAGGTTTCATATTTAGGTTATCCCGGCACAACAGGTATGTCGCAAATCGATTACAGGATGATTGACAATTTTGTTACACCTCCTGAATCGCAGCAATACTACACAGAAGAGCTGGTTTATCTTCCGCATCCGTTTTGCAGTTTTAACGGCACGGATTTGCCGCTGACCGCTCTGCCGGCCGAAAAGGACGGATTTATTACGTTCGGTTCGTTTGTTGACAATTTAAAAATAAATCCAGAAGTTGTTTCGCTCTGGTCGGAAATTTTAAAAATACAGAGCAACTCTCGTTTATTGTTGAGATTCGCAAAAGGCGATAATCCTGAAATCAGAGAATTTTATTTTAGTCAATTTGAAAAATACGGCATCGAACGCAGCAGAATCGAAATCGGCGGAATGCTTGAATACATCGAGAACTTAAAACAATATCAGCGAATCGATATTGCGCTCGACACGTTTCCATTTAACGGCCATGCAACAACGTGCGAAGCGTTATGGATGGGAGTGCCGGTAATTTCGCTGACCGGCGAGACATTCGCGTCAAGACTCGGCTTGTGTATGCTCAAGGCTGTCGGGCTTGAACTTTTCGCGGCTCAAACAAAAGATGAATATATCAAAAAAGCCATTTCGCTTGCGCAAAATATTTCCTCACTTGCGAAGATTCGCGCATCAACACGCTCAAAAATGCAGGCGGGAAATATAGGCCGACCAAAAGCGTTCGCCGCCGGCGTAGAAGACGCCTATCGTAAAATGTGGCAAAAGTGGTGTTTAAAGCAAAAACAAAGCGGTCATACAATAAAGTCTAAAATTATGGAAGAGCCAAAAAAAACTGAAGTTGTCGTGGAATCGAAAGCCAAACGCGGAATTTTGTATATGATTTGGGGCGAAGACGCAAAGCATCACGCGACGCTTCAGCGTTCGATTGATTCTGTAAAGCAGTATCATCCCGAACTGCCGATTCACGTTGAAAAACTTTCGGACGGCGGAAAAATAAATAAAACAAGAATCTGCAATATAACGCCATTTGACGAAACCGTTTTTCTTGACAACGATACTGTTGTGATGGGCAGACTTGATTTCGGATTTGAAAAAGCAAAGAAGCACGGCATGGCCTGCGTAATTAATGAAAACCCATGGGCCAGAAGATACAGCGATAAAAAGCTTTCCGGCGATATGGTCGAATACAACAGCGGAGTGCTGTTCTACACCAAACAGGCAAAACCTGTTTTTGACACGTGGAATAAAATTTTTCCAACAACAGACGCCTCAATTTACCATATAAAGGATGGCAAAACCTGTATGATGCCAGTAGCCGATCAGGGCAGTTTCGCACTGGCGTTTCATGAAACCGGGTTTCTGCCATTTGTACTGCCTATTAACTGGAATTTCCGCGCTGAATATTATCGATGCTTCTACGGCCCTGTTAAAATTTGGCACTCTTACCTCGAAGTCCCTCCTGCTATATACGAATGGAATAAAAACCAAACCGCTGAAAACGCAATAATACAGTTTTTAACACTAAATTTTGGCAATTCAAAAACTTAACGATTTAACAGTTTTACACGTACAAAACTGTAATTTTTATTCATTAATTTATGCGTTTTTTTTATTATTTTTCTGGATATTATGAAATCAATTCCTATACTGTCATTTCTACATTAAATTGGACTTAAAAATGGAACTGATAAGACAGATAAAAGAAGCTGAAACTACGGCAAAAAAAATGGTCGAAGATGCACATAAAAACGCAGCTTTCAGTATTGAGAATGCAGGCCGACAGAGAACCGAGAGATTAAGCCAGGCATCGCAGAATCGCAGACAAAAAATTGAAAATGCGCAGACCGAAGGACAAAAACAAGGCCTTGCCGAAACTGAACAGTTGAAAGCAAAATCCACCCAGGCACAGCAGCAGCTCGAACAGAAAGCTAATACAAAGATAGAAGCTGCCGTAAGTACAGTTATCGATTTTATAAAGAAGCATTAATTTATAGTTTAGTTTTCACAAAGATATACAATGTCCATATCTCAAATGAAAAAAATCCTGATTGCCAGCTATAAAGACCAGGCCGGCAAACTGCTGGAAGCGATTCAGCAGCATGGCATAATGGAATTACTCGATTCCGGGCGGTCGGTCGTTGCCAAAGAATGGCCGGAGTTGGAGAGCGTTTGGGAAAGGCCTCGTCAAATTGAAGAGAAATTAGATAAGCTGGAAAGAGCTATCGCGTTTCTTAAAGAGTATGCCGAGAAAAAAGGCGGACTGGTTGCGGCATTAGCGCCGAAGACCGTAATCGAGCGAAAAATGTTTTCCGGCGTGGTTTCAGGAGGCGAAGCCAATAAAAAACTCGAAGACGCTCTGAATATCGAAAAGAAAATCGAAACTCTTTCGACAGAAGCAGAAAATATTGCGGCGCAGATTCAATCTCTGCTTCCGTGGGAAAATATGCAGACACCCGTCGAGGAAATCGACAGCCTTGACAAAGCAACAGTTTTGGCAGGCTTTCTTTCAGAGAAAAATTATAATGAAACACTGACAAATTTGTCAAAACTTGCTGTTTTCGAGAAAATAAGCCAAACAGGCAGTACGGTTGCGTTTTACGCAATTGCTTTCAATGAAAACACACAGGAAGTACAAAAATTTCTGCGGAATCTGGAATTCGAAGCAGCAAATTTCACCGGCCTTAAAGGCACGGCAAACGAACTTATTAAAAACTTCAACGCGAAGCTGGCGGAAATACAAAACGAACTCGTGCAAGCACGCAAAGACGCAAAAGAAATCAGCGGCAGTCTGCTCGATTTAGAAATAATGGCGGATTACTACCGCAACGCTTTGAGCAAACACAAAGCACAAATGACTTCGCCGCAAAGCGAAAAAGTTTTTCTGTTCGAGGGATGGGTAAAGAAAAAAGATTTTGCGGAACTGAAAAAAATCGTTAGCAGGTTCGACGCATCAAGCATAACAGAAATACCTGTCAGAAAAGACGAAGACGTTCCGGTCGAGATAGACAATCCGAAATTCCTCAAGCCTTTTGAAACAGTAACTCGTCTTTATGGAATGCCTCAATCGACAAGCGTTGACCCAACGGCATTTCTTGCGCCGTTCTTCGCAATATTTCTGGGCTTATGCATGTCGGATGTCGGATACGGGTTGATTCTGGCAGTCATTTTCTGGTGGCTCGGAAAAAAATTACAGGCATGCAAACAGGCTATAATGCTCTTCTTTATTTGCAGCTTTACAACGATTCTTGCCGGCCTTATTACCGGTAGCTGGTTTGCAGACACTATTACATCTCTGATACCACAAGACACAAAAGTATTTACGGTTCTTAACGGCATAAAAGACAAGTTCCTGCTCATCGACCCGATTGCACAGCCGATTAATTTTATCATACTTACTTTGGCAATCGGATATTTTCAGATGATGTTCGGCTTCTGTATCGCAATGGTTCGCAATCTTTTGCAGAAAAATTTTGTCGCTGCGATTTGCGACCAGTTAGTGTGGCTGGTGTTCTTCAATAATTTCCTTGTTATTGGAATAATCAAATTCGGAAAACTTCCCGCTTCGCTGATGCCGGTGAGCGTTGCAGTCGCGATTATCTGTGCGATTACGATTTTGCTTTTCGCGGTTCGTGAAGGCTCGTGGGGTTCAAGAATAGGAATGGGCGCATTTCAGTTATTCAGCGCGGTGTTCTTTGTCGGCGATACATTAAGCTATTGTCGTTTGATGGCACTGGCAATGGTTGGCGCAGGTTTCGGGATGGCAATTAACGTTTTAGTTAAAATGCTGATGGATGTTCCTTATGTCGGATTTATCGCAGGCGCGATTCTGTTTGTCGTCGGACATACATTCAATATCGCTCTTTCGCTATTGGGCGCGTTTGTGCATTCAATGCGTCTTCAGTTTATCGAATTCTTCCCGAAATTCTTTTCCGGCGGCGGAACAGATTTCAGGCCTTTAACAAAAGAATACAAACATATTATGATTAAAGAATAGAAAGACACGGATTTACACGGTAATTAAAAACTTTTTTTGAAAGTGAGGTAATAGCAATGCTCGAAAATTTAGGATTAACTTATGCAATAGCCGGCGCGGCTATCGCGACATTTGTCGCAGGTATCGGATCATCGGTAGGTCTTGCCATAGCATCAAAAGCAGCCGACGGCGTATTGAGTGAAAAGCCGGAACGTTACGGTTCATTGATGCTGATGGTGCTTCTGCCAAGTACGCAGGGTATTTATGGTTTCGTTATCGCGATTATGGTGATGGTGAAACTGAAAATCATCGGCGGTACTCCTGTTGATGTTACCGTGATGCAGGGACTTGAAATACTTGGCGCATGTCTGCCGGTTGCTGTTGCAGGATGTATAAGCGGTATTCAGCAGGGTAAAGCAGGCGCAGCAGGTATCATTATGACTGCTAAAAGACCGGAAATGGCTGTTAAGGCCGGCGTTCTGTATGCAGCGATGATTGAGTTCTACGCGATTCTTGGTTTCTTGATTTCACTGCTGCTTGTACTGGGTATCAAAACAGCGGCATAATTTTTTGTCGGATAATTTTATGGATGCTAATCAGGTTGTAGAAAAGATTCTGAACGAGGCAAAGGCATCGGCTGATAAAATCAAGGCCGAGGCTGATGCGAAATTAAACGCCGCCAACGCCGTGAATGCACAGGAGCTTTCCGCTTATGAGCAGGAAACGCAGCGGCTTTGCGAAAAAGCGACAGCCGAGAGCAAAGAACGCATTCTGGCCGGCGCTCGAATGGCGGCTTCACGTCAGGAAACGGAAACAAAAAGAGCATTGCTTAATAAGGTCATTGAAAAAACCGCCGAGAAAATCAAAGCGATGAACGACGCGGAATATCTCGACCTGATGGAAGGTTTGATTATCGCATCCGTAAAGACCGGCAGCGAAGAATTAGTAATCGGCAAAAATGAAAAACGAATCAACGACGATTTCGTTCGCAGAATAAATCAAAAGCTCGGCGAAAAAGGC
Organism: Planctomycetaceae bacterium; assembly: GCA_021371795.1. Classification (NCBI taxonomy): domain Bacteria; kingdom Pseudomonadati; phylum Planctomycetota; class Planctomycetia; order Planctomycetales; family Planctomycetaceae; species Planctomycetaceae bacterium. Next base: position 7,515 of record JAJFVK010000027.1, read on the forward strand.
AAATTACAAATGGCAGGCGAAAAAATCGACATCGAGGCAGGCTTTATTTTAAGACAGGGCAAAAGACGAATCAACGCGTCTCTCGATGTTATGCTGAAAGTAGCCTCGCAGGAACTTGAAGGCAAACTTTCTGAAATATTATTCGGATAACAATGGCAATAGAAACTGAACAACCACGTTTTGATTTTAACACATATCCATCAATCGATGATACTGATTGGGGTTATGTTCAGGCTGTCGCGCAAATACGAGCGATGGAAGATAGTTTGTTCAGCAAACAATTTTTCACGGAACTTGCCAACGCAAAGGATTTCAAGGGACTTTGTGATATGCTCGCAGGCACGGACTACGCTGTTACGCCGGCGATGACAGAAGAAGAAATTGAACAACTGCTTACAAGCCGTAGAATAGAAGTACGAAAATTATTCGCACAGCTAATCGACAACGATGATATTCTGTCGCTTCTTCGGGCAAGAATAGATTTCGCAAATATGAGACTGGCGATAAGAAGGCTTGTAACGGAAAAACCACTCGGCACAGATTATCAGCCGCAGGGCAACGTTGAGCCTGACCAGTTCGAGCTGGCGTTTGAGCAGGAAGATTACAGCGGACTCCCCGCATTTTTGCAGGACGATGTCGAATCGGCTGTTCTGGGATATTATAAAAATAAAAACGTCAGGGACATAGATTTTGAAATAGATAAAGCTGAAGCGGAATTCAGATTAAGCACCGCTGAAAAAAGCAATAATATATTTATGATTGAATTGGTCAGAATGCAAATCGACCTGACCAATATCAAAACAATGATGCGGCAGAAATTTCGCAATATAGACGAACGCGACGCATTTTTAGCTGGCGGATATATCGAAAAATCAAGACTCGTGCAGTGTCTGGATACAGGATATGAAGCACTGGCGGGACATTTTTCCGCAACGCCCTACTATCATATTATCGAAAGCGGTGCGGCTTATCTTCAAAAAGAAAAATCATTTATGAAACTTGAAGCAGCGTGCGATGAACATATTCTCGGATTTCTGAAGACCACGCGGTATATTCCCGCGGGTATCAGCCCGATTGTCGCGTATCTGCTTTTCAGGGAACATGAAATAAGAATGGTTCGGCTCGTAACGGCCGCCAATAAAGCGTTAATTAAAACTGATACAGTGCTTGACAGGATAGTTGTGTAATTATGCAGGGTAAAGTCGCAATTTTTGGAAACGCCGATTTTGTAATGCCTTTTTCTGCGCTTGGTGTGGATTGTCATTCGGTAAATAACAACGCCGAAGAAATCAAAGCCAAAGCGGAAAAAATCGTCGCGGAAAAATATTCTCTGATAATCGTAGCGGAGAATATCGCGCCTGCGGCCAACGAAGTTCTCGGTAAATTCATCTCCAAAGCAACGCCCTGCGTGCTGGTTGTGCCTTTCACAACTGAATCGAAAGGCTTCGCTGCCGAGGGTCTGTCAAGACTGTTAAAACTGGCTACAGGAATCAATATTTTGAAAAATGTTACAGGATAAATGTATGACTGAAAGAACAGGAACAATTGTCAAAGTCGCAGGCCCGGTCGTTATGGCCAAAGGTATGCTCGGCTCAAGAATGTACGATGTCGTACGAGTCAGCAAACATAACCTTATCGGCGAAATCGTCGAGCTTAAAAACGACACTGCGAGTATTCAGGTTTACGAAGACACAATCAGCGTAGGCCCCGGTGAACCAGTCGTCGATACCGGTGCACCGTTGAGCGTTGAACTCGGACCAGGCCTGATCGAAAGCATTTATGACGGTATTCAAAGACCGCTCAATGAACTTTATAAGGAACAAGGCAGCTATATTCTTCGCGGCAGTCAGCTTCCCGGCCTTAACAGAAGCAAAAAATGGCACTTCAAACCTGCAATCTCAAATGGCTCACAGGTCAGCGGCGGCGATGTAATCGGCACCGTTCAGGAAACGCCTATCCTTCTGCATAAAATTATGGTTCCTCTGAAAGTAAGCGGAAAAATCGACGGCCTTGCCGAAGGTGATTTCACTGTCGTTGACAAAATCGCAACGATAACAGCTTCCAATGGCAACAAAGTTGAAGTTACAATGATGCAGAAATGGCCTGTCCGTCTGGGCAGAACAGTAAAACAAAGACTTGCGCCTGATACAATTCTCAAAACAGGTCAGCGCGTTATCGATACATTCTTCCCCATCGCAAAAGGCGGTACCGCCTGCGTGCCGGGGCCGTTCGGTTCGGGCAAAACAGTCGTTCAGCATCAGCTCGCAAAGTGGGTCGATGCGGACGTTGTTGTTTACGTAGGCTGCGGCGAACGCGGAAACGAAATGACCGATGTGTTGATGGAATTCCCGGAATTGAAAGACCCAAGAAGCGGACATCCTTTGATGAAACGCTCGGTTCTTATCGCCAACACATCCGATATGCCCGTAGCGGCAAGAGAAGCCTCGGTTTATACCGGTATCACAATCGCAGAATATTTCCGCGATATGGGCTACAGCGTTGCGTTGATGGCCGACTCGACAAGCCGATGGGCGGAAGCTATGCGTGAAATTTCGACACGACTCGAAGAAATGCCCGCCGAAGAAGGTTATCCGGCATATCTTGGTGCAAGAATCGCGTCGTTCTATGAACGAGCAGGCAGCATCGAATGTCTTGGTGCTCCTGAACGTCAGGGCGCTGTATCGATTATCGGTGCGGTAAGTCCGCCGGGCGGCGATTTGTCCGACTCGGTTGTTCAGGCAACACTACACGTAGTTAAAGTGTTCTGGTCGTTGATGGGCAAACTCGCGTATCAGAGACACTTCCCCGCTATCGACTGGCTGACAAGCTATTCGTTCTATAAACAATATCTGCCAAGCTGCTTTGCGGACAAAGATAAAGGCGCTGAAATGGTACAACTTACGCAGGAAGCGATGAGCCTTTTGGAACAGGAATCAGAACTTGCTGAAATCGTAAGGCTTGTCGGTTCAGACTCTATCAGTCCGGCAGACAGAATGGTTCTCCAGACATCAAAGAGTATTCGAGAAGATTATCTGCATCAGAACGCTTTCCACGAAGTCGATACATATACATCGATGGATAAGCAATACGAAATGCTTAAGGATATTCTGCACTTCCACAAGAAAGGTCTTGAGGCAATCGCACAGGGCGTTGATACAGAAGATATTTTCAAAATAGCCGCACGCCACGACATCGCCCAGGCAAAATATCAGCCGGAAGCACAAATGGACGCGATTATAAAAATCAGAGAAACAATAAACGAACAATTCAACGCTCAATCTACAGGAGCAAAAAATGCTTAAAGAATACCAGACGGTAAGCAGTATAAGCGGCCCTTTGGTGCTGGTCGAACAGGTTGACGAAGCACGTTACGGCGAAATAGTGGAAATTGAAATCGGCGACGGCTCAATTCGTCACGGCCAAATACTTCAAGTTGAAAATGACAAAGTGCTCGTGCAGATTTTCGAAGGCACAGAAGGCATCGACGTCAGCACCGCGACAGTAAGAATGCTCGGCAGACCGCAGGAACTTGCGGTTTCTATGGATATTCTCGGCAGAGTTTTCAACGGTATCGGCGCCCCAAAAGACGGCGGCCCGGAAATCATCGCTGAAAAACGTCTGAATATCAACGGTAACCCGATTAATCCTTATGCTCGTGATTATCCAAACGAATTTATTCAGACTGGTATTTCTACAATCGACGGTCTTAACCCGCTCGTCCGCGGCCAAAAGCTCCCGATTTTCAGCGGTTCAGGTTTGCCGCATGATGATTTAACCGCACAGCTCGCAAGACAGGCGACAGTTCTCGGCAAAGGCGAACAATTCGCAGTAGTTTTCGGCGCAATGGGCATCACTTTCGAAGCGGCACAGTTCTTCATCAATGATTTGAAGAAAACCGGCGCGATTGAAAGAGCTGTTATGTTCATCAACCTCGCTAACGACCCTGCTATCGAAAGAATCGCAACACCGCGCGTTGCTTTGACAGCGGCTGAATATTTAGCGTTCGAAAAAGATATGCACGTTTTGGTTATCCTTAACGATATGACGAATTATTGCGAAGCCCTTCGCCAGATTAGCGCCGCACGAAAAGAAGTGCCCGGCAGAAGAGGCTATCCCGGTTATCTTTATACCGACCTTGCGACGATTTATGAACGTGCGGGCAGAATTAAAAATAAAAAAGGTTCGATTACAATGGTGCCGGTGCTGACAATGCCGGAAGACGATAAGACGCACCCAGTGCCGGACTTGACGGGTTATATTACAGAAGGCCAAATTATTCTTTCACGTTCGCTTAACCGCAAGGGCATTGCTCCGCCGGTTGATGCGCTGCCGAGTCTTTCAAGATTGAAAGATAAAGGTATCGGCAAGAACAAGACACGTGAAGACCATGCCGATTTGTATAACCAGCTTTACGCAGCTTATGCACGCGGTAAGGAATGTCAGGAGCTTGCGACGATTCTCGGCGAAGCCGCCCTGTCGGACGAAGACAGAAAGTATATGACTTACGCCAACGAATTCGAAAAGCAGTATATTTCGCAGGGCTATTACGAAAACAGAACGATTGAGCAGACACTCAATCTCGGCTGGCAGCTTTTGAGTATGTTCGAAGATACGGAACTCAAACGTATTCGTCTGGAATATATTAAAAAGTATATGCCGCAGTTTAGAAAGAAATAGAATCAGGAAGAAATAAAAATGCAGGCAGTTACAAGTGCGACAAGAATGGAATTGTTATCTCTCCGCAGACGCGTTTTGCTGGCGGCCAGAGGACATAAACTGCTTAGCCAGAAAAGAGATGAAATTTCCCGTCAGTTGATACAAATCTCCAAAACGCTCGGCACATTGAGAGTTGAAGTTGAGAAGGAATTAATCGAGGTGTCGAGAAAGTTCATTATGGCTCGCGCAACGATGGAGCCTGAAAGTCTTAAATCGGCAATTGAAATCCCCACAAAAAAATTCAGCCTGGCGATTAACTTTGCGATGATTATGAGCGTGAAGGTTCCGAAATTTGTCAAGAAAATCGAAGGCGAAATTATCAGCTACGGCTATTCAAACACCAGCGGAGAACTTGACGTCGCTCTTAAAGGACTGGAGAATGTTTTCGATAAATTGATGGAGCTTGCCGAGAAAGAAAAACAGGCACAGCTTCTGGCCGATGAACTCCAGAAAACACGCCGAAGAGTAAACGTTCTTGAACACGTGGTTATACCTGAAATGCAGCAGATGATTCGGTTCATCTACGACAAACTCGCGGAAGCTGAACGAGACAACATCAGCAGACTTATGAAGATTGCTGAAATGATTCGGGCAGTATAATTACTTCTGCAGTGCGTATGCCAGCAGCGTTCTTGCGACATCATTTAGCGATACAATTTTTTCCGCACCACCTCGCTCGGCGGCTTCTTTCGGCATTCCATACACAACACAGGATGCTTCATCCTGCGCAATTGTGTGAGCGCCTGCTTTTCGCATATTCACTAATCCTGTCGCTCCGTCATCGCCCATGCCCGTTAAAATCGCGCCAATAGCGTTTGTGCCTGCGAATTTAGCAACAGAATTAAACATCAGTTCAACGCTCGGCCTTTGTCTGCAAACCTGCGGGCCGTCTTTAACAGCAACGTAATAGTTCGCACCGGATCTTTGCAGCATCATATGATAACCGCCCGGCGCTATTAATACTCTTCCCGGCACAACGTGGTCACCGTCGCGTGCTTCAGAAATTTCCATTTCACATTCACTGTTCAATCTTTCAGCGAATGAAGCGGTAAATCTTGCCGGCATGTGCTGAACAACGAGCGTGCCCGGAGAATTCGCAGGCAACGCAGACAAGACACAAGTCAAAGCCTGTACGCCGCCGGTCGATGCGCCAATCGCAAAAATTTTATTTGTTGTTTCCGACAAGCTTAATTTCTCAACCGGTGTACTGCCTGCGACGATTGCTTTCTTGTTTATTTTAGCTCTGGAGGCAATTTTAATTTTTTCAACAAGTTCATTGCAGGCGTCGCCCACACTGTATGCAGGCCCTGGTTTGCTGATAACATCTATCGCGCCGGCTTCCATAGCTTCGAGCGCCATTTTACTGCCCTTGGGCGTCAGTGAACTCAAAATAATAACCGGCATCGGATGATACTGCATTAATTTGCGAAGGAATGTGATGCCGTCCATTCTCGGCATTTCAATGTCAAGCGTAAGCACATCAGGGTCAAGCGCGATAATTTTATCACGTGCGATAAATGGATCCGGCGCAGTTCCGACAACTTCTATTCCCCTCTGCTGACCAAGATGGCTGGATAATATTTTGCGAACGATTGCCGAGTCGTCAACTATCAGAACTTTCACATCTGTTTCAAGAGAAGTCAGCATTTTTTATTCCATATTAAAGAGTTTTTTCTGAACCGCTGGATTTTACGATTATAGTCCCGTCACTAATATCCATATATAAAGTTCTCGGTGAGCACCCGCCGACGTCTTCGGAGTCAATGAACATACCGTTTTTCCATAATATTTTTCGTATAGCAAGATAATTGCGTTTTCCTATATCAAATCCTTCGGCAACAACTTTAATTCTTTGTGCGCCGCCGGCGATTTTGACTTTAATCTGATTTTTAGTCACTCCCATAGATGCCAGTTCATTCAGCAGAGCCTTCATTCCTGTATCAGCGTAAATGTATGGATTGTCTTTTGCTCTTTGCGGATTGGACGCTGAGTCCGGCAGCAGATAGTGCAGCATTCCACCAACCTGATTGTTTGAGCTGTATAAACAGACGCCTATGCACGAGCCGAGAGAATATGTTGCAAGGACACGGGACGTATCCGATGACACTTTGGCGTCAGCTATTTCCACCGTTACGGACCTCTTTAACAATTCTGAATTTGCCGTTATCATAATAATAAACCCTTCTGTTTTTTATACCTTTTCCGCAATACTGCTCAAAGCCTTACATAGCCAGTCTTTATATCTGAAAAGCATATCGGGCAGCTGCTCTTCTTTAAGTTCCTCAAAAGCAAATTCCGCCTGATGCGTCAATTCGGTGATTTCTTCGATGCCCACCATTGACGACTCTCCTTTTATTTTATGCAGAATTCGTTTTATAGTATCTGTATTTTCTTTACTTTTATTTCCTGATTCGTACGACAGTGTCGCTTTTTCCATATCGTTGAGCATGGAATTCAGCGAATCGTCATAATCACCTAAAAAATCCTTAATATCTGCCGGGAGACAAATTTCACAAGGATCTGGCAAATCGCCGTTGGTTTTTATTCCTGTAAAATCTTTTTTACTCATGGTTTTTTCACAAAAAAATTATGCGACACTAACAGGTTCAGGCGCTTTCGTTTCGTCAGTTTCTTTAACTGTCAGTCTTATCGCGACCGCATGACCATCAACATTTACAACGCTCGTATTTTCATCTGCCGTAAACGCTTTCCACTGTGACGAATCATCGCAGCTTCCGCTTTTCGGAACGGTAACGTCGAAAACATCCGCTGTCGAAGAAACAATCATCGGCAGAAACAATCCGCACGTAACGTTCGACAATTCCTTGATCGCATCGAACGCTGACTTATCATCAGGACTGTCCATTGCGCCAATATTTTCTGCAAGCATTTTGCAGAAATCTTTGCCGGCGAGTATTTCAACTGTTCCGTTGCGCATTCCGGAGAATCCTATCTCTGCTACGATTGTCTGTTCGGGTACGATCATTTCGTCATCAACCGGCATAACAGTCATAAACGCCATCGTTTCGAGCGCCTTTGACAGCGCCTCGACAGACATATTCTCTGTCTTCTGCTCGTTTGTAGTACAAACGGTCTGTATAAGCGACTTGAATTCTTCAGGTGTAAACGGCTTATGGAGATAATCTTTAACGCCCTCTGCCAAAAGCTCTCTTATACGGGCGGTCTTGGATTCAGTGGAAATAATCACAACAGGAATAGCTTTGGTATCCGGTGTACTTTTCATGTGATGCACCATTTCTACACCACTCATATGCGGCATATTCAAATCCGACAATACCAAATCCACATTCGTATGCTTGAGAATCTTCAAGGCCTCTTCGCCATTCTCGGCATCCAGGAACTCTGACACCTCCATTTGTGTCATTTCGATGACGCGTCTTACTATCTTGCGCGTCAAAGCCGAATCATCCACAATTAAAATTTTCCACGACATTGCATATCTCCCTTAAAATTAAGAATTTTTATTTCCCATTCATAAACTTTTTTCACAGCCGTCAGATCGTATTGTTACATCACCACTGTCAATATTCATATACATATTCCGCGGTGAATGCCCGCCGACGTCTTCGCCGTCGATGAACATTCCATGTTTCCACATAATTTTTCTGATGGCCAGATAGTTTCTTTTGCCTATATCGAAGCCTTTGGGGCCGGTAGCCATTTCCGCACCTCCGGCGATTTTAACCCGCATTCTTTTTGTATTCGCGCCCATAGAAGCTAATTTCCCGATTAGAAGCATCATACCGGTATCAGCAAACATAAACGGTTTCCCTTTGGCACGTTCCGGGTCAACTTTCGAATCCGGAAGCTGATAATGCAGCATTCCGCCTACCTTCACATTTGCATCATAAAGGCAAACAGCTATACACGAACCCAACGAATACGTTATCAAAACATCTTCGGTGCTGTTTGAAACTCTCGCGTCGGATACGTGTACTATGGTTTTTGTTTCTGGCATATATAATCCTAATATTTTACGGTTTCATATAAATTGTCGGCTGAACGTATTTGAATTTATGTTCAATACCCGTCAACGATTCCGAATGGCCTGTGAATAAAACTCCGCCGGAGTCAAGCAAATCCCAGTACCGATTTATTAAAACAGATTGCGTAGGCTTATCGAAGTATATCATTACGTTTCTGCAGAATATAAAATCAATAGGCCCCTTAATCGGCCAGTCTTTCATCAAATTCAAATAACTGAAAACAATCATATCCTTTAAAGTATGGCTGACTTCATATACCTTTTCGCCTTTTGTCGTATGACATACCAGATATTTTTGCTTTTGAGCAGCCGGAACAGGCGCGACTCTTTCCTCGCTGTACATTCCTTTCCTGGCCATCGCAAGTATGTTGGTGGATATATCCGTAGCAAGTATTTTAGTGTCCCATCTGCCCTGCCCCCGAAGTGCCTCATTTAACACTATCGCTATCGTATAAGGCTCTTCGCCCGAAGAGCAGCCTGCGCTCCAGGCGCGTATTTTAAAGTTTCGCTGCGCCTTTTTTCTCTCGAACATCGCTGGAAGAAATACGTTTTCCATATATTTGAAATGCTGGTCTTCACGGAAAAAACTTGTCAAATTCGTGCTGATGGAATCAATCAATATCGAAAATTCCATTCCGGTTTTATCCGAAAGAACATATTCCATATATTCCGGAAAAGTTTTGAAATTACCCGCACGAAGCCTTTTAGCAAGTCTGGCACGTACCAGCTCTTTTTTGCCGGCGTGCAGATTGATTCCGCAATGGTCATATACTATCTGACTTATTTGTTTAAAATCTTTTTCTGTCAAAACTATATCGTTTAATGTTACCGTATCCATAATTATTCTCACTCAATTAGTTTTGTGCCAGTGTCATAATTCCTGGTATATCAAGAATTAAACTTACCATTCCATCACCCATAATCGCTCCGCCGGATACGCCTGAAACTCTTCCTAATCCATCGCCGAGATTTTTAATCACTATCTGCTGCTGACCGAGCAGTTCATCGACGAGCAAACAGCACTTCTTACCTTCTTCCTCAACTATTACCACCAGCGCCTGCGTCGGGTCCTCTGTACCAGGCGATACGTTGAACAATTTATAAAGGCGAATCATCGGAATAAGCTCGCCGCGCACCATTACCATTTCACCATGTCTCTGAACGGACGAAAGACTGCTTCTTTCCGGCTTTAACGTATTGATAATCGAGTTGATTGGAATAATATAACGTTCCTGACCAACTTTTATGATTTGTCCGTCGATTATCGCAAGCGTCAACGGCAGACGAATTGTAAATATCGTTCCTTTACCAGGTGTGGATGCAATGTCGATTTTTCCTCTCAACGCCTCAACGTTCTTTTTAACGACATCCATTCCAACGCCTCGGCCTGAAATACTTGTAACTTTTTCAGCAGTGGACAGGCCTGCGTGAAATACTAATTTGAATATCTCTTCATCAGTCAACTGCTGGTTGGGATCTACAAGACCGTTATCAATTGCTTTTTTGAGAATACGTTCTTTATTGAGCCCTTTGCCGTCATCCTCAATTTCAATTACAATATTACCGGCCTGATGGAAAGCACGCAATTCGACTTTACCTGCCGGATTTTTGCCGTTCTTTATGCGTTCTTCCGCAGTCGCTTCTATACCGTGGTCAACAGAATTTCTGACCATGTGCACCAACGGGTCTGCGATTTTATCAACGATATTTCTGTCAAGCTCTGTCTCTTCGCCTCTTGTTACAAAATTTATTTTTTTCTCGGCTTTATGAGATAGATCTCGAACAAGTCTTGCCATCTTCTGAAATACGCCTTCAATAGGAACCATACGCATTGACATTGATAATTCCTGAAGTTCGCGTATGATTTTGCCCTGATGAGCAACTTTGCGATTCAATTCGTATTCGCCCACCAGTTTTGTATGCGCTTCTTCCTTAATCATTAATTGCGCTATTACCAGCTCTCCAGTCATATTGATAAGATTATCGAGACGGCCGGTGCTGACCTTGATTTTCTCATCAGATGAAGCTTCGGTTCTTCTTTCTTCTCCGCTTCGTCTTGGTACTTCGTCGCGTCTTTCAGCCTGTCCTGGAGCATTTTCCTGTTTAACCGGAGCAGCTTCTTCTTTTGCCGCTGCCGACTCTTCTTTTGCAGGTGCAGGTTCTGCCTGAACTGCCGTCTGCTCTTCTTTGACAGCAGCCGGTGCTTCTCCGCTCAAAACTGCCTCAAGTTTTTCATCTCTCTTTTCACCTTGCGGAGTTTTGAGAACCTTTTCCAGACTTTGCCCTTGCGCGAGCGCTTTCAATTTCTCAAGCAGCGCAGGCATATTTTCCTGTTTTGCCAGGGCTCTCTTTGTATCAATCGCCTCTTTAAGGTCACCAATCATTTTCTTGAGCATATCGATTGATTCAAAAATAGCGTCGGTATTCTGCCCCTCAAGTATTAAATCGCCCTTGCGCGCCAGGTCGAGTAAATTTTCCGCCGAATGCGCAAGCGAACCAATATCCAATAAATTTAAAAATCCGGCCATTCCTTTTATCGTATGAAATGAACGGAATATCATATTTAGTACTTCTTTGTCGTCAGGCTTTGATTCCAGATTGAGCAGACCCGCCTCGGCAGATTCAATGTGCTCTTTTGATTCCATAATAAAATCTGAAATCAGACCGATGTCCTCCTCGGAGAAAGCAGCCGGTTGAGCTTCAGCTTGCGGTGCAGGTGAGCTTGCGCTTTCTATCTTGCTTTCAGGTTTGGGTTCGCTCACTGTTCCCTTTTCAATCTGGTCAATCAGACCCTGAAGAATAGATATGCAGCCGGAAACCGACTCTATTGATTTAACAGCGTCGTCAGCCTGATTTTGCAGAATTTTCTGCAGAGCGTCAGAAGCCTTGATAGTCGAACCTCTTGCCTGTTCAACAATTTGAGATGAGATATCTTTTGTTTCCTCGATGCCCTTTTGAATCTCGCTGACAATAGTTTGCAGTCTGTTAAGTTCCACTGTGTCCGACGGACTTAACATATTAGTACTGCAAGCCGCCTGTTCAATCAGTTCGATTAGCTTTGTGTTATCATTCTCTTGCATATAGTTATCTCGATATATTCAAAGTGCGCATAATCAGTTACCATTATATTGCCTTGTAGGTTTTTTCGACTTTTAATGGCAGTGGGTGAATTTCGGAAAGTACCAGAATTTGTTTTTTGAGGAAAAGATGAAAAGGCGTGGAATAGTGTTTTTAGAACGTTTTACACTATTGCTGCTGCCTGCAGTGGTTTGCCGGCAGAGGAAATATTCGTATCGGTTTTGAGTAATGCCTTGAAAATATCAAATGCCGTTATCAGACCTTCAACTTTACCGCCTGCACCGGCCACAGGCAGACATCGCAGACCTGTCTGGCACATAATCTCCATAACGGCGGCAATTGAAGCCTCCGGCTTTATGGTGTGCACAGACCTTGTCATTATCCATTTAACTTTGATTTGAAGCGTAGCGTCATCCGCAGGCCTTCGCCATTTGGCAAAAACCGGTTTAAGATATACACTGACCGCCGAGGCAACATCATAAGTGGAAACAATACCTTCAGGCAGATTATCCCTGCCAATCAGCATATAACTGGTTTCAGTCTGCTGCATTTTTGCCAAGGCATCCTGAACACTGTCGTCCGGGTTGCCGAAAAGAACTTCTTTCTGCATTATATCTTTAGCGCACAACTGCAACGATGCCAAACCATCTTTGATTTGCGGCGATGATTCTACCATCTTTTGAATTGTTTCGGAAACAGGCCCTGTGGGCTGTTGTTTACTTTCTATTGATTTTTCGGCAGGAACGTCCGCGACAGGCTGTTTTGGTGTTTCTGCGGGCTTGACTTCAGCAGGAGCCAGTGTTGCGGCAGTTGCTTCAGGAGTCGGTACCGGTTCTTTTGCTTCGACAACTTGCGCAGGTTTTGCTTCAGCAGTTGTTTCAGTTTTCGGTGCTTCTTTAGCTTCAGGTTGCGGCTCTGCAGGTTTGGGTGTTTCTGCCGTCGGTACTTCTTTAACTTCCGAAGCAGGAGCAGTTTCAGCATTAACTGCTTCGGCAGGTTTTTCCTCAACAACAGGTTCAGGCGGTCTAATAAATATTGCTTCGGGGTAAAATACACCGCAATTAAATGGAGGATAATCCGCGACTGTCATTTGAAAAGAAACATATTGGAATTGTTCTGTGTCAGGAAGACCAATTTTCCCCTGCGGCTTGTCCCACGGATTTCCAATAAATGTTCCTGCCTGCAGGAAATGGCCGTGCCCTTCCAGTTCTTCGCGGAATACTCTGTCCCAGCTTCCTACCAGCAGGTTTCCTGTTTCTTTAATGGTATCAGCGATTGCCTCGGCTTCTTTAGGAGTGCCCCGCTTCATATCATCAAGAACTTTTTGTTTGGGGAGCATTATGATTATGCCGGCCAGCGCAAACATTCCCGCCTGGTCGAAAACGGTATGAAATGTTCCGTTTAAAATACCTTCTGTTTTGACTAAGGTAACTGCGGAAAGTTTTTTATATTTTTGACTAAGCCCCTTTGTTGTTTCGGTAAAAATACCGGTCGTAACGCATTTCATTTCTATGCCGAACATCCCGGAAATATCGTCACAAAATGCTTCAAAAGCGTTTGTTGCCAGTTCAATGGTTTTTGATTTTGTTTCTGTTTCGGAGGCTGTCATTTAATAAACCGTTTAAGACTATTTACTTTTTTCACGATAGGTCAACAAAAACTCACAATTATATTTGTCATCAATACATACCTTGACGGACACTCTTGTAGAGTGGTCGCCTAAAGTATTTCTTAGCTCATGTCCGCTGACGACTGAAGGAATGGAGACTTCGAGAGTTCCTACCAGTTTAAGTATACGAGCTTTCAAACACCCCATCACCATATTTGCGATTTCGCCAATCGCATCGTATGTGCCGTCTTCGGTAAGTTCATCCGGCGAATCAAGCGCCAGCATATTAACTGCTACAGCCTGCGCACACGGTTTTGTACAGCATATCGCCAGACAGCCTTCGATGCCGCCCTTAAAGGTAATTGAACCCAGCAAATCCCAATTGGCGTCCTTAGGGTCCAACTCCTTGACTTCGACAAGATCCATAAAAATCATAGTACCAAATATTTCTTTGGCACTGTCTAAAAGTAAATCATTCAGACATATCTGTTCTATCATTAGGTTATCCTCACTTTCAAAAGATTGAAGATTACTGTTAATTCATAAACGGCGATAACTTCTCCTGGAACTTTTCCGGAGTAAATGGTTTTGTTATGAAACCATTTGCGCCGTCTTTAATTACACCATCAATAAGTTCCTGGGAGCTTTCTGTGGAAACCATAATTATCTTTGTGTTATCGCAGCTTTTTAATTCAGAGCGAATTTTCTTCACCATCTCAAGGCCGTTCATTTCAGGCATATTGACGTCACACAAAATCAAATCAACAGGTGAAACTTTAAGTTTTTCAATAGCTTCGGCGCCGTTTCCTGCTTCCTCGGTACGCTCAAATTCCAGGCCGGACATTCTGACAGTACGCATAATTATCTTGCGCATCGTTGCCGAATCATCCACAATCATAAGTGATTTAGCCATCTAAACATCTCCAAATAATCGATTTATGCCGTAATTACACAATTTGATCTCATATATTAGTTTTCGGTCATTTTCCAAAATACATTAAGTTAATTACGTAAATATTTAATTTATATTTACAGTAGCAACTTACCTGTACTGGCATTCTTAGTTATTGTCATTAAAGGACTTAAAACAAGCAACTTTGCTCTAAACAACCACATTTCGCGGCAAAACCATATACATCTTCAAGGTCTTACTAATCTTCTATATCTCTTTAACATAATTTTTTAGTAATTTAAGTTATGTAGTGACCGGGGAAATCTGTCGTAATTTACTTTAGAAATCAGAAAGTGGTTAAGGCCGCTGAAGAATCCGCAAGCGCTTCTAAAAAACTTAGTGCTCAAGCTGAACAGATGAATCAGATAGTACAGGATTTGGCGACACTTGTCGGCAGGAGCAGTACCAACCAAACATTTGCCGCGGAGGACAGTGGTAAAGGCCGTAAAAAGAAATTAACGGCATTAGACCATTCTATCCATCAGATAACTGAAAATGTAGAAGATACGATAGAAAACCGTTTTGCAAATTAATAAGACCGGTTGGTACTAAATGCAGATGTCGGAATTGATGAAGAGAGGAACTTCTTCTGATGTTTTTATAAAATATCTGGCGAAGTTAATCCCAAAGCAATGGCAGCTTTGGTCAGTTCTGCCGGACTACTAACATTTAATTTGCGCATAAGCAAATATCTGTGTCTTTCAATTGTTCTTATAGACCTGTGCAAAAGAGCAGCCATTTCAGAATTACTATTGCCTTCCGCAATTAATTTCAAAATCTCTTTTTCAGAATTGGTCAATGGTTTTCCAGCAAACTTATTAGCCGTTAGACTTCTATGTAAAGCCGATGTTACCAATGGAAACAAAATTTTTGTATCGACAGGCCTTTCAAGAAAATCCATAGCTCCTGATTTAAGTGCTTTGACAGCCATCGGCACATTACCATAACCTGTAACAAGCAAAACAGAAAGCCAGGGCCGCAATTGTTTAACCTCCTTTAGTAGAGCCATACCATCCATGCCCGGCATATTAACATCAGTTATTAAAAGGTGACACTCACGCTGCGGATTTTTTAAAGCTTCAAGACAGGCATAACCGCTATCAAAACATTTTACATAGCAACAGAATTTGTCTTCCAAAAAAATCCGAGCTATTCTTCTCATATCCACTTCATCATCTACAAAAAAAATACTCGCGTCTTTTATAGGTGTGTCCATATGAGAAAATAAATCCAGTTGTTAATTTCCATAGTTTTTCCCACTACATAGTCAATCTGTCATAACGGATTATATATGTTGGCATAATATCTGATTACACACAATAATCAATCAAAAATAGCTTTCGCATTTTGACTCTTTTAAAAATTTTTGCCAATCTACCCATCTTGTCTGCCTATGTGCGTAGTTTCCGCCAATTAAAATACGTAGCATCCGACATCAATTCAGCTTTTCTTTGAGTCGAAGACATTCATGTAAACAATTACTGACGTTCTTTAAAAAAACAAAACACCTAATGTTCTCCTTAATAAAAGGGAAGAATTGTGACAGATACCCTTCCCCATTCCCTATAGGGAAAGCAATACATCCGCATCGAACAAAGGAATTAAATCGTTGCCCTGTACAAGCCATTGTTTGATTAATGTGTATTGTGACGTTTATAGCAGGAAAAAAATTAATCTTGTTAACTGAAAGGAACTTGGTTATGGCTCAGAATGTAATTCAAACCGAGTCAAAAAACAAACTTAGCGATAAAGAGGGCAAGTATCTCACTTTCGCTTTAGGCTCGGAAGAATACGGTCTGGAAATCCTGAAAGTCCGTGAAATCATCGGATACATGGACATTACAGCCGTTCCTCAAACACCTTCTTATGTAAAAGGTGTCATCAACCTGCGAGGGCAGGTAATACCCGTTGTAGATTTACGGGCAAAGTTCGGAATGGAAACCGCAAAAGTTACTGATGAAACATGCATCATAGTAGTCGAAATTCACCAGGAAGGCCATAAGTTCAGCACAGGCATCGTAGTTGACCACGTGCAGGAAGTACTGGACATCGATGGTGAAAACATCGAAGAAGCACCGCAATTCGGCTCATCTGTTAATACTGATTTCATTCTCGGTATTGGTAAAGTCGGCGAATCTGTGAAAATCCTGCTGGACATAGACAAGGTGCTTGGCAGCGACGATGGCCTTGAAAGTATCGGACAAATATAACAGCAAAAGCAAAAAATGTTCTGTAAGAAGTATCCAAAATTAACGATATCCACAAATAGTATTTAGGAGACTGAAAATGTTTAAGAATATGAAACTCGCAACCAAGATGTCGATGGGATTTGGAGTTTTAGTAGCGATAGCAGGCATACTCGGTTATGTCGGCTGGATGGGTCTGACGAATTTATCAACAAGTCAGAAAATACTTGAAAAAGATAACGAGTGTCTTGCAATATTGGACATTTGTGCAAAAACCCGCAGGGATTTCACAGTCAAAAAGTTTGAAAAAGACGAAAAGACCGGCAAAACTGCCGTAGATGAGTGGTTAGAAGCCTTTGAGCAATTCACTACCGAAATAACATCTTTAGCAAACACATCAGGTTTGAGTACTGAAAATAAGGATATTGTTAATAATATCCTTAATACATCGAAAGGCTATAAGGAAACATTCGAGGGACAAGTAGAAGTTCAAAAAATGAAAGATGATGCTTTCACAGATTGGGGCAAAATCGGCGACGAAGTCGCTCGTGAAATCGCTGACGCAAAAACAAAAGTCCTTGACCCCGCAAGAAAAACTGCACAGGACGCAAAAGATGCAGATTCCATGATTAAATGGGCAAAAGTTGATGACAAACTCAATTCAGGCATTGTATCAAATTTCCTGCTTACGAGACTTCGGGCCACATATCTTTGTGCAAAAAACACTGAAGCACAATATAACAACTACGTCGCACAACTTAACGTTTGCATGCAGGTTAAAGATGAATTTGCTGAATTAGTAAGAGGCAACGGCGAACTCGAACAAGTTGCTGCTAAAATAGGCGAATATTTTGCCAAATATGAAGCAGCCGGTGCAAACTATCACAAAGGCATGGAAGCATACATCAAGGCAGATAAAGATTTGGCAGATTATGCCGTTCAAATGGTAACACTAATGAATACTCTTCAATCTAATCTGAAAAAACACATGGAGATTTTGAGCACACGTACAAATACACTTATGATTACAATGGCATTATGCGGCATAGTTCTTGGCGTAATACTTGCGTATTTCATTACCAGAAGTATCGTTCGTCCAATCGGCAAAATCATAGC
>JAJFVK010000028.1 GCA_021371795.1 Planctomycetaceae bacterium
ATGCGGATACGCCGAGTTTTCTTCCTGCTTCGGTTAGAGAATAGCCTTGTTCTGTGACGAGTTTTGCCGCCTGTAACTTGAAATCTTTACTGTAATGTTTGTACTGTGCCATGTTGGACACTCCTTTCTGGGGGTATTATATACCCTCCGTCCGAGTGTCCGTCATTCGTTTAGCACCTCACTGCGTCTTTTTTATCATAACCAAAAATCTTTATATTTTTACTTGACATTGCATACTATGTAATACATAATATGCTTAACCTAATTAACTGGAGAAATAAAAATGAAGTTCGAACGAGAGTTATTAAAAGGAATCGCACCGGTAGTCGTACTTGAAACATTATCACGAGGAAAGATGTACGGCTATGAACTGTCCGAAGCAATCTCGGCAAAAAGCCAAAATGTTCTGACGCTCGGACAAGGCACACTCTATCCCCTGCTGTACAACCTCGAAGCTCAAAAACTTGTTACAAGTGAATGGGAAAAAAGCGAATCCGGCAGAGGCCGTAAGTACTATTCCATCACAAGCAAAGGCAAAGAAAAATTGGAAACAGACAAAGTGCAGCTTGCGGATTTGTTCAAGGCGCTGAAACTTGTCTTTGGTGCAAACATAGCCGGTATTTGAAACCCTATAAGAACCACGAATTAACACGAATAAACACTTATTAAGAAATAAGGATGTTTAAGATGGAGCATAAAAACTTGTTTGAAGATTTACCATCGTGTGCGGTTGAATATATTAAACTTATCATCAAAAAGATGAAATGGCGAAAAAAGGTGCGAGAGGATGTGCAGGCGGAATTGATTGCGCACTTTGAAGACGCACTGCACGATTGCAAAACCAATGATGAAAAAGAAAAGGCCGCCAAAGAATTAATCGCCAATTTCGGCGACGCTGAATTAATTGCAACACTTGCCAGACGAGCGAAAAAACGCTGCCGACCAATGTGGCAAAAAGCCATCATACATTGTTTTCAGGCGTTGGGAATTTTAATAATATGCCTGATTCTTTATTGTTTCTATATTTCATCAGGCAAACCCACATTGCGAGTAAATTACACACAGGAATACCTAAATGCCAATAGGCCAACGGCCGACAGTAATGCAAACGCAAACATCTTATATTCAAAAATAGCCAAAGTCTATGTCGAGCCGTCAAAGTTAAGCACTGATAAAAAGCTTCCAAATAATGATTGCGGCAGCGGTTCTTCAGATTTAATATCGAGACTTAACGAAACCCACAGTTTGAATGAGTTAACTGATGAAGAGTTTGCTGCGGCCAATAAATGGGTTGACGACAACAATGAAACTATAAGGCTCTTTGTTGATGCTTCAAAAAGGCCTTATTGCTGGAACGAGCAGGAGTCAAATTTGAAAGATTCTTCGTTCTTCGCCCTATTGTTGCCAAATCTTTCAGATATAAGAAATGCAGCCAAATTATCAGCCTCAAAAGCAAAACTTGATGCTTACCAGGGCAATTTAGATGGAGCCTGCCAAAATATTTTCTCAATATGGAATTCAGCCGGACATTTGTTAGGACCAAGAACAATAGTTGAACAGTTAGTCGGTGTCGCCATTGAAATAACATCTTTTAGAACCACACGCGATTTATTGACAGAATATAAATTTACCCCGCAGCAGTTAAAACTTCTTCAAAACAATCTTGAGCAGTTAATGGCAAAGAAATATAGTATTAATTATCAAACAGAACGTTTCTTCAAGGATGATTTTATTCAGCGATGTTTCACCGACAACGGCAAAGGCAACGGTCATGCAATTCCATCAGATATGCTGCAATCGTTATATGAAATTAATTATGATACAACAAAAACATCTGAACATAAATATTTACAGCATTTTAAGTTTGTCGCAATATCGGCCATCAGTGCAGACAGGAAAGATTTTTCAGAACTTATTGACAGCTTCTATGACACAGCCCAGCAATATGCACTGACAACTCCATGGCAATTACGACAGGAAAACAAAAGCCTTGACTCCTTATTAAATAGCTGGTCACGGTTCAAAAAAATACGTTATATGAATGCTATGACGATTCTGCCGGCATTTGATAAAGTTAATCTGCTCTTTCACAGGTATAACATCGACGGGCAATCTTTAGTTTCGACTTTAGCCGTCCTGCGTTATCAGCAGGATAATAAAAAATTGCCCGAAAGTTTACAGCAACTAAAAGATGCCGGTTATATCGCCGAGATTCCCATCGACCCTTTCAGTGGAAAAGAAATTATTTACAAACTCACAAAAGACGGCTTTACAATTTATAGTTTTGGGTTGGATATGGATGATGACGGCGGGAAAATGGGAGTCAGAGAAAAAGGCAAACCATATATGTGGAGCGATAATGGCGATGCGGTATTCTGGCCGGTGGGACATTGAAGATTTAAAATTTAACGAATTTAAGATTTGAAATTTGAGATTTCAAAAAGCGTTCAGGAAAATTGGGAATTTTTGATTTTATTCCCCCGCCGCAGGTGCGGGGGCTGATGATTTTTCCTACCAAAATGATATTTTCATATTTTTTTAAAATATTTCTGAACAAACTTTCAACCCGCTGCGTATTTTATATTGGAAAAACTAAATAAAACATAAAACACATAATCTTCTTCGCCTCCTCCTATGCTGCAGAGAGTTTTTTTAGGACGGCCTTAAAAACGTTTTTTTTAAGGCCGTCCCTTTGCCCCCTTCCAATTTTTTTCTCAATGTCCCGCAAGGGGATTAAAACAAAAAAATTGCTGATTTATCGGGGATCTTCGCTTCGCTTCGATAGCTTTTTTTTACGAGTCGCCGTACCGGCGACTGCTAAACAATCAGACCTGACTCTATAATAATCTAATTCCCGCTTTATGGCACTTATCAATAATATCCTGCGGCCAAATACTTGAATGTACCTCGCCAACGTGCAATTTCTGCAACAGAAACATACACAGTCTGGATTGTCCGATACCGCCGCCAATTGAAAGCGGCAGTCTGCCGTCAAGCAGTCTTTTATGCCAATCGAAATCTTTTCTGTGAAGCTCATTGCGTATTTCAAGCTGCTTGAGCATCGCGGTTTTGTCAACGCGGATACCCATCGAACTGATTTCAAACGCCCTGTTTAGAGTTGGATACCATAATAAAATATCGCCATTGAGTCCCTTTTTGCCGTGGAGAGTCGGCGTTGTCCAATCATCATAGTCAGGCGCTCTGCCATCGTGAATTTTGCCATCGGCAAGTTCGCCGCCAATGCCGATAACAAAAACCGCACCGTATTCTTTGGCGACTTTATCCTCACGCTGTTTGGGCGTAAGGTCGGGATACATTTCCTGCAAATCTTCGGTGTGCACAAATTCGATTTTCTTCGGCAGGATTGGCGTAATTTGCGGATGCAGACTGCGGACGTAATTTTCGGTTTCCAAAAGGCAACTGTAAATCGTCCGCACAATGTTTTTCAAAAACTCAAGATTCCGCTGCTGGGGCGTTATCACCCGCTCCCAATCCCACTGGTCAACGTAAATCGAATGCAGATTATCGAGCGATTCCTCGTCCGGCCTGATAGCGTTCATATCGGTATAAAGACCCTCGTCTGGTTTGAAGCCGTAATCAGCAAGCACCATACGCTTCCACTTAGCCAGCGAAAACACAACTTCTGCATCGCTGTCGGCGTCGTCACGAATCTGGAACGTTACTTTTCTTTCGATGCCGTTAAGGTCGTCGTTTATGCCGGAGCCTTTGCGGACGAAAAGCGGAGCCGAGACTCGCTGCAAGTTCAGGTTCCACGAGAGCGTTTGTTCAAAAAAATCCTTAACTTCCTTAATCGCCTTTTCCGTTTCGCGCAATGTCAGAAGCGGTTTGTAATGCGGGTCGATGTAGAGACTTGCCAATTGTTCACTCCTTATAATAATTTCAGACAATAAGAGCCAACGCACATAACGACACAACAGTATAGATTCCCGCCTGCGCGGGAATGACAAGTGGCGTTCAGGCAATCGGCTAAAGTATTACCGTTTCTCAAATATTAACATTTTCGCCGGTTTTTTGCAATCCATAAGGTTTGACAAAATCAGGCATAAGGATATACTTTCTGAAAACGTCTTTTTAAAGGAATTGATATGTTTAAATGTTTGGGCTTGCTTGCCGTTGTTATTAGCTTGTTTTTTATTACAAATTGTTCGGCTGTGGATGTGCCGGACGTCAACTACGGAATCATTTGCGTGCCGGCGGCGAATTTACGCGGCGCGGCTACGCACGAAACGGAACTTTACGACCAGGAAATTATGGGGTATCCGGTTAAACTGCTGCAAAAGCAGGACAACTGGTATCAGGTGCAGATGGAATACGGCTACGTCGGCTGGATGAATGAAAAATCGTTCGTTCAGGTTAATGCGGTACAACTCATACACTGGAAAAACAGCCCAAAGGTTCGCGTAACAAAAGTTTTCGGATTTGTTTACTCAAAACCGGACACATCGAGCCAGCCGGTTACAAACGTCGTGATGAATGTGCTTCTGAAAAAAGGTGAAAAAGTCAACAACAAATGGCTCAAGGTTGAAACGCCTGACGGCCGAGCAGGCTTTTTGCAAAAACAGGACTGTGTCGATGCGGTCGCAAAGGAATTATCAAAAGAAGAGATGAGTAAATCAATTGTCGAAACGGCGAAAATGATGATGGGCGTTCCGTATTTATGGGGCGGCAAATCGAGCGTGTCCTGCGACTGTTCAGGCTTGACATCGACTGTGTTCAGGGCGCACGGAATCGCAATCGGCAGAGATTCATGCAAGCAGGCAACCGAAGGCAAAGCGGTCGATATAAATGATTTTACAAAGGTTCAGCCGGGCGATTTAATATTTTTCGGAAAAGAAAGCATCTCGCACGTAGCGATAAGTCTTGGCGGAAAAGATTTCATCCATCAAAGCGGCTGCGTTCACATAACCAGTCTTGACCCGAACTCGCCCTACTATGAAGAATCTTACGGCAAAAAGTTGAAAGTAATCAGAAGATTCTTTTAGAAACCGAGAAATCTCTTGATTGAAATAAAAACTAAAAAGCTGCAATTAAAAAACATCTGGACGATTGCGAGAAACTCCAGCGATTACAAAGAAAATGTTTTCATTAAAATTGAGCGAAATGGTATTACCGGCATTGGTGAAGCTGCTCCGAATGTCCGCTACGGCGAAAGTGCTGAACTGACCACGCAAAAAATCAGGCAGGCGGAAAAAATACTCGGAAACTTCGACTGGTTTCATTTCGCAGACTTAAAAAAAGCTCTGGACGAAGAAATCAAAGACCAAAGCTGCGCGAAAGCTGCCATCGATATGGCAATAATGGATTGGGTCGGCAAATCGCTCAAAACGCCGTTATACAGGCTCTGGGGGCTTAATCCGATACATACGCCGATTACGTCTTTTTCCATCGGCATCGATGATCCTGAAATTCTGAAAAAGAAAATCGAGCAGGCAGCAATTTATCCTGTGCTGAAAATCAAGGTCGGCAAAGACGATGAAAAAGAAATCATCGGCACTGTGCGGAGTATGACAGATAAGCCTTTGCGAATCGATGCGAATGAAGCGTGGACGACAAAGGAAGCTGCGCTTGAAAAAATTCTCTGGATGCAGTCGCAGAATATTGAATTTATCGAACAGCCGATGCCTGCGGATATGATTGACGAAACCGCATGGCTGCGCGAGCGAATAAAAATCCCCATCATCGCTGATGAATCAGTCAAAACAGTGAGCGACATTCACAAACTTGCCAAAGCATTTGACGGCATAAATATCAAGCTGATGAAATCAGGCGGGTTGCTTGAAGCAATAAAGATGATTGAAGCTGCTCACAGTCTCGGAATAAAAGTGATGCTCGGCTGTATGATTGAAAGCTCGCTTGCTATTACAGCGGCGGCTCATTTGGCACCAAACGCTGAATGGGCAGACCTCGATGGAAATTTATTAATCGGCAACGACCCATTCGAAGGCGTTAAAGTTACCGATGGAAAATTAATACTGAATGACAAGCCGGGACTTGGCGTAAGCGGAGATTTTTGATGAATCAATTATTCCCAATAGAACAGCCGTTTGAAATACTCATCGTATTTCTCGGAGTAATCGCGGTATCGCTTTGGCTGTCGTCACGTTTTAAAATCGCGGCGAAAATTTCACCGATTTTAATAATTCTCGGTTTAAGTGCAACGCTTTCCAACACAGGAGTAATTTCACCGAATAGCTCATTTTATGAAACGCTGACAAATTACGCGGTTCCGTTTGCGGTCTGCCTGATTTTGTTCAACGTTCGACTGGGCGACCTTAAAAATGCCGGTATGCCAATGCTGTTCGCTTTTACGATTGCGAGTTTGTGCTCAACCATCGCGGTTATCGTCGGCGGATATTTTTTGATAAATAAATTTAATGCTGTTCTTGACGGCAATGGATGGAAAATCGCCGGGCCGTACATCGGAACTTACATCGGCGGAAGTTTGAACTTTTTCTCAATGTGGCAGGCGCTGGAGATGAAAAATCCGAATCTTTTCGCGGCAGCAAATGCTGTTGACAATCTGACACTGCCTTTGAATTTCGTATTTTGGGCAGTAACACCAAAACTGCTTGAAAAATTTTATGCGCCAATGCCCTACTCACCAATAATAGAGTCCAGCACCGACAAAGAGAAATCTTCAATTCCATTTATTGTGAAAGATATCGCGGCGTTGTCGTTTTGGGCACTTTTCGTAATGTTCATCAGCACTTTTATCAGAGCGAAAATGCTCGGACTGCCGGTTATCGGGAAATTTATGCAGAATATGCCTGCGATTCTGATTATTACAACTTTGGCAATTATCGGCGGGAGATTCAAATTTATACAAAATCTAAAAGGTGCAAATGAGCTTGGCAACTTCGCGTTTTATCTTTTCTTCGCGGCAGTCGGCGCGCTGATGAATGTTAAACACGCGGTCAGACTCGCTCCTGTGCTGTTTACATTTATCATTATCGTTTTAACGGTGCAAATTGGAACCGCCCTGCTGCTTGGCAAATTATTAAAAATAAACTATCGTGTTCTTGCGGTCGCGGAACTTGCGGCAAAGGCCGGCCCTTCAACTGTTTTGGCGTATGTAAATACAAAAAACTATAAGGAATTAGCTCTGCCGGGTGTCGCTGCGGCGTTACTCGGTTATGCGATAGGAAATTACATTGGCTTTGGCGGTGCGTATCTGCTGAAATGGATTGTTTCTGCTGGAATTCAGTAAAAAACTTGTGTTTTTGGATAGCTTCAGGTAGAATGATTGACTCGCTTTGGAGAGGTGTCTGAGTGGCCGAAAGAGCACGCTTGGAAAGCGTGTGTACGGGTAACACTGTACCGCGGGTTCGAATCCCGCCCTCTCCGTTCTATTGGATTTTTCAAGGGAGACGGGAAATTTCCCGTCTCGGACAAAAAGAGGATTGCACTTAAAATTCCGGCATAGAAATATTTAATTTGTAAATTTTCTCTACATCTTAATGCATTTCAACCGTACAAGTGCCGATAGCAGGTCTGTAAAAATTAAACTGTACATTCGGATGGTCCGCCAATAACGACATCGGCACAGAACTATCCGGTATTTTTTTGCCAATCATCAATGTTGTCAGTCTCATACCAAATGGATTATCATGTGTACCTGCCTGCCAAATTGAAACCTTCTCTGCTTTCCACGTCTGAACAGGACCAACCGTAAGTGCAGTTGTCGGAACACCTGTTACTACTCCGCCGCCACTGGTTCTGGCGTTCTGCATTATTGTTACA